>JAIRKV010000088.1 GCA_031259935.1 Prevotellaceae bacterium
AAAAAGAAAGTCTATTGAGGATAAAGAATTTGAAAAACTGAAAACGATGGAGTATTCTGATAAGCAGAAAAGATTCAAAGATGCAATCAATAACATTGATAGCACAGACTATAAAAAAGTTGGAGACCAACTCGGCGACGTTTCTACACGGACTTTATTGCAAATAGCGGAGACTATGGACACTATCAATAATATCCTTCAGAACAGATCTGCACAAAACGAACATGAAAAAGAAGAAAAACGGGAAAATAAAACAAATAAAGAATCTGCAGAACCACCCAATTCGCAAAGGCAAAATACTGACACGATGTCAACTCCGGATAAACCCGATATGAACGATAAAACGTCCGAAATTATTCAATACATACAAGGCAGCGAGTTAAAAAAAGACAGTCTTGATAAATATTTGCAGATCTATCAGAGCAACTCTAAGCTTGCAAAAAGTATTGGGTTGTGTTTGGAGTTTTGGAAATTGGACAGGAATAATGACAAATCATATTCTTCTTTCCGAAAAAAATTGGAAAAAGATAATTATTTACAAAATAGCAGTTTGAAAGGATTTGTAGATGATATGTGTACCCAAAAACATCCTGAATATGTAAAAGATTTGCCTTCTCAGGATCAAAAAAAACCATTATCTGAAATAATAAAGAAACTAAATAATATAACACAGTAAACAAATATGAAAGCATTAAAAATCAGTTTAGCCGTAATTGTAGCAGCGGCAATTACTACGGGCATAATAATGTGGATTACGAGCATTGGTAAAGTAAAAGAAATTTCTTTGCCCAAAAATCAATTTACTGCAAAAATCGAGCAGGAAATTGAACAACTCTCGCAAATGTCCGACAACAAGTTTTGTAAAGAGTTTTACAACGAAATTGCCTATCAAATTAAAGATTTCCACAAACAAAATCGTTTCGGCAACAATCAGTCGGAAAACGACCAGTGGAAAGAGAATTTGGAAAAAAATCTATATTCATCTTATACCGACAAGTTTATCAAACAGGCATTTGTCGTTTTTCAGGGATCGGAGTGGAAACCCGATGACCTGAAATTCATTCAAGCAGAAAAGAACGAATTGAAGAAATCGAAATTGCTTGTCGTCGGAAGTCCTGTGGATAAAGAATTTACGACAATTCAAACTGCTTTGAACAAGTACAACGAAATTGTCGGCTTTATTTCGTCCTGCAAAGGTTTAGGCTATTCAGGTTCGACGCTTTCCGACCGTTTCCCGCTCGCGGATGTGCAAAGTAAAATCTCCCGTGCCGCAAGTTTGCGCAAAAACCGCTTGGAAAACGAATATGTCAATCATTGTATCCGCCTGCACAACGATTTAAAAGAAATTCCGCAAAATTTATTTCGCTTGCACGTCAAGTATTTGGACCATAAAATTGATTATTGGAGTGGTATGTATTCCAACTACAATTCTCAACGCGACTATGCCAACAATCTTTACATACCATTAAAAGCAGAAATTAATATGCTGGACAACGATATTTACAATGTCGGCAACTTCGACAGCGAGCAAAGCCGCTTGTTGAACAAATGGAGCGCCGACAATACCAATGCGTATAATTATAGCTATCCAAAAAGATAATAAGGAGCAAACAAGATGAAAAAAATAATCATTATAACATTATTTTTATGCGGAATATGTTCGGCGTACTCGCAAACTGTGGATTCTTTGCTGTTGAAAAATTACGAGCAGAAGATACTTGAAAACAGCAAATTAAAAACAGATTTGCAAACAGAGAGGCAAAAAAATCTTGATTTGAGTAATGCTTATAAAAAAGATACGCTTGCATTGCAAAAACAAATAAAAGATTTGAAAAATGAAATATCTGTTGAAAAACAAAAAGTTTCAGATTTGAATAAAAATAAAATTAAAGAAGAAAAAGAAAAGTTGCAAACAAAAGCAGATAGTTTAAATGGTGAAATTCTTAAATTAAATCAAACTATCGCCGACAAAGACAGGCAAATTGCCACAAGCCGTCAGCAAGGCGACCAAAAAGCCCGAACCGAAAAGGAAAATGGAAAAAAAGAAGCATTGGCAAGTCTTATAAATTCATATAAAAACAAGATGTTTGACGACTTAATAAAATCCTCAAACAAAGAATCCGTCAGGCGCGATATGCAACTTATCGGTAATAATGCAGAAGTGAACCCAATTTTAACTGATTTGCAGATTTATTTCAATGCCGAAGAATTGCTGTTAAAAAAAATTGATGCGGCACAAATCAAAAATGCACAAACACAATTAAGTCAAATCAAACGCCAATCGAAACGTCTTGATGCTCTCAAAGAAAATATTGAATATTATCAAGATTTCAACACCGCACTCAAAGAAACAATCGGGAAGCTTGTCAGTTTAGACAACCGCAACTCGGCAGCTGGCGATTCTGAAATTCAAAAACGGAAATTCAACGACATAGTTACTATTCTGGCGGATTATATGTACAATTATTACGATTATACAAAATATAAGTACCTGTCTGATATTGTATTTGAAATCATAAAACGCAAAAAGCCCAGCGCTGACGCAGATATTTCGGATTTATTGAATAAATTATAGAAAAATGAAACGAATTATAACAATATTTCTTACCGTTTTCGCTGCATTTTCAGCATACTGTCAGACCTGCATTCAGGACGGTGACCATTGTTTCGACAGTGGCGATTACGCTTGTGCCGTAACGCAATACAACGAAGCGTTTAAGAATGCAAGCTATAAAGACAAACAGACTGCCGAAATCAGACTCTCGCGGGCAAAATGGTGCGCAGAACATATTAAAGTTGCTAATCAGGAATTTAATAACAAAAATTACTCAACAGCCAAAGATGAATATCAAAAAGTGTTGGATACTAATCCGAAAGACAGTTACGCACAATCACTATTGGAAAAATGTAACACGGCGCTCAATTCTGCCGCAACTGCTAACAATTCCGCTAATCGACCAAACAAACGTACAACTACTCCAAAACAAACAGTAAGTACACTTGCCGTTTCTGATAAAAGAATCACTTTTGCTGCAAGCGGCGGTAAAACAATTATTGGTATAGCAACTAATGCAAGCGATTATCAGATTACCCTTTTACCCTCGTGGTGTAAAGTGGGCAATAAATATGATAAATGGTTTTCATTGAATTGTAATGCTAACACAGGTGCGGAACGTGAAAGTTGGTTTAAAATAATCGCCGACGGCAAGGAAGTAAAAGTATATGTTGAGCAGTCGGCTAACGCAAAATTCAAAACTCGCAACGATCAAATAATCAAATAAAAACAACAATATTAAGCGTTACAATCGAAAATCTAACATTGCAGGCGCATATTCTGTTGTCGCCATTCCTGCCTGGTGCGAAATACAAACAATGACTACATTGTAGTAAGTTGTTATAAAAAAAGACGGGAAAGACTATTTCACAGTCATTGCAAGTGATAAATCCAAACGAGTTTATGTAATTCAAAGCAGTAAAAAAGATTGTTTTAACTGCCTAAAAAACGCATGATACTTTGGATTGCGCTCAACTTAACGATTATTCGCCAATGGCGGCATTAAATATTAGATTAAAAGTAGAGCCGTCATATTACAGAGAAATTACAATTTTTTTACAGTTTTTTTAATATTATATTACATTTGGTTTACAACGTTTGCAATGTACTGTCTGTAACTTTATTGATGATTTTGCTGTTAAAATTTGTTTTTAATTTGAAAATTTTATATAACTTTGCAAAAAATATTATTTAATTAAAAATAAAGAATTATGAAAAAATTTATACTGATTTTTATTAGCTTGTTTGCCGTTTACACAGTAGTTTCGGCACAGAATTTCAAAAAAAATATTTTCGGAATCCGTGCAGGATTAAATTCATCAAGTTTTGTGCAATCTTCCGATGCATTTGGAATGAATATTTCGATAGAAACTGATTCGAGAATAAGTTTTCATGTCGGTTTTTCGTATCAGCATTTGCTTATTCCCACAGTACCATTATATCTGGAAACAGGTTTATATTTTACGGAAAAAGGATTTAAACAATCCGTGGATTACAGTTCTGTGGCGATAATAGAACCTGAGATAGATTTTTACGGCAGTAAAATCACTGTAAATGCGATGTACTTAAAAACTCCGCTGTTGCTTAATTATCATTTTATTCTTGCCAATAATATTACAATACAGCCCTTTGCGGGATTTTATGTGGCTTATGGTATTGGAGGTAAAGCGAAAGTGATCAGTGGAGGCAACAAAGACTCTGAAAATACTTTTGGAGATAATGGATTAGACCGCTTGGATCTTGGCGTTCGAATTGGCGTCGGCGCTACATTCGATAGAATATATATAGGCGCAGGTTACGAACCCGGCTTAATAAGCGTTTCTGATTCAGGTGAAGATTCTACGGTAAAAACCAAAAATTGGGCATTTACAATAGGCTATACTTTCTAAATAACTTTAAGAGGCAAATTAGTTTTGCCGGTTGTAATGCGTTGATAATGCCAATATTTATACAGATTTCATGTTTTATATTGGCATTTTGTTTTTCGGTTGATAATTATAAACCGACGATTGAAATAAGTATTTAGTCGCTCCTTAAAATAAAAAAATCAGCAATAATATAACATTATTTCAGTCGATTTTGTTTTGACATAAAAAGCAAGCAACACCTCATTGCGAGGAGCGCAGCGACGAAGCAACCGAAGCGCAGCGGAGCTCAACGGAGTTAATCCAGACTTGTGCTCTGTGTTTTTTCTGGATTGCTTCGCTCCTCGTAATGACGAACACAAAAGAAAGAAAAAACCCGATTTCTGATTTGCCGACTTGTAGCCTGTATGTACGTAAAACACGGTATTTTATTCGACAATTTGCCTGATTTATAATAGATTGTTTCAATACTTGTTAAGGAGCGACTATTTACGCTATCAGCAAACAGATTACTTTAAACAAAATTTTGTCAGATGCTGTTACCGAACAGAAAATATCTTTGTGTATTTATCTGAAACCATACATATTTCCTGAAATTTTTACGATGTAAAAATATTAACATGTTATCAACACTTTCTACCTGCGAAGGTTTCAAAACATAATAAATGCAGATAAAAATTTATGTCTAAACGGATGAAAATTTCTGTCTAAACAAAAATTTATTTCTGTCTAAACGGATGAAAACTTCTGTCTAAACAGAAATTCATATCTCTCTAAACAAAAATTTCTGTCTGTTTAGAGATAAAAGATTAACCATTAAAATTATGATACTTTTGCAAAGCGTTCAAGTAATTTGACATATTGAAAACAACGGATGTTTTGCAAATGTTTTTCCTTTTAAAATTTCCCTTTCCAATAAAATCGCTAACTTTACATCAATTTAATAATCGAAATAATGATTTTTTAATCATATAAATGTAAAAAAAATGCCAGTAATACGCATAACAAAAGAATTTAGATTTGAAATGGCTCATGCGCTTGCCGGTTACGATGGTAAGTGCAAATATATTCACGGTCATTCTTATGTATTGAAAATCACTGTAACAGGACAGCCGATCAGCGACGAAAACAATCCCAAACTGGGTATGGTTATTGATTTCAGCGACTTGAAAGAAACAGTGAATAATAATATTATCGAACGTTTCGACCATTCGCTTGTATTAAGCAGAAAAGCCGCACTTGCAGATGAATTGAAACGTGAATATCAAAAGGTTGAAATCGTAGATTACCAGCCTACATGCGAAAATTTGATAATACATTTCGTCAAAATATTAAAGCGGGTATTACCCGAAAACGTTTCGTTGCATCATTTGCAATTGAGCGAAACGGCAACATCCTGCGCCGAATGGTTTGCAACAGATAATTAAAAAAATTGCCTTGCCGTATTTGTTATATGCAAGGCAATTCTGGCGGTTCTATTGTTTTATGTTTCTTTTTGCTGTTTCTCAATATCTCGCTTAATACGAATAACATAAATCCATGTAACTGCCGCTCCGATTGAAAAAATCAAAAGTATTGAAACCTTTGCAAGGCAAAAATGTTGATATTTAGGTGATTATAATTTGTTTATGTGGAATATTTCGTGTATCTTTGCATCATGTATAACAAAAAAAGAAAACAAATGGGCTTTAGTGACACTTATGTGGAAAAACGTGTTCGTAA
>JAIRKV010000114.1 GCA_031259935.1 Prevotellaceae bacterium
GCATTTATTTCAACGGCATATCCTGCGCGTTGGGTAACGGGTTTGCCGGCAACAATGGCATCCATCCATGTAAGCGCTTTTCCTGTTTCTTCCTGCCACATAAGTCCATTTTCGTGAATCTGTACGTTTGATTTTCCTTTGCGATATGCGTCAAGTATTTCAATTATTTTTTTACCGTACGATTTCCACACTTCGGCGCTGTTGCCTGTATGATTTTTGTATTGCTGTACAGCCCAGATATACCACAGAGGAACATCTATTGAGGTGTAAATAAAGGCTCTGTGCTGTTTTTCGTTTGTAAACGAGCCGTCTTTAATATTTTTGGTTGCATTGTCCAGTACTGTTTTGCACAACTGTGCATCTCCGGTAGCGGCAAGCGTTAATCCGGGCAGCGAAACAAACATATCCAAGCCCCAGTATCCGAGCCACGGATAACCGGCTACCACTTCCGTATTTTTTCCGGAACGTATTATAAATTGCTGTGAAGCATTTTTCAAACATGCCAGATAACTGTTTTTCGGAGGACGTTCGGCAATATTTTTTTCAAAATATTTTTTAAATACGGCAGGATTTTCTTCTTTTACGGATGCTGAAAATATTATGGATTCTCCCTTTTTTATCGGAACTTCAAAATATCCGGGAACAAACAAATCTTCGTGATATTCGTAGCCGCGCTTAAATTCCTCGTTGTATTCCATATTATAATACCAGTCGGGAGTTGGCACAAATTCGTTTTTTTTGTTCAGCTGCATGCGCAGCAAAGGATAATCGGCATAAAGTTTTGTTTCTATTCCGTTATTTATGCTGTTGTATTTTGTATTTGCATACAAATTTGCCCTGCTGAGTTCATGAATTTTTCTGAATGCCAGAAACGGTTTCAATCTCAAAACAGTAGGCGAATGAGCATCGAGCAGGGTGTAGCGTATCATCAGATGATTGCCGTGATGAATCATCAGCAATTCTTTTCTGAACAACATTCCTCCCACGCGATACGTTATGGTCGGCGCAGGTTCGTACTCAAATTCAACGATGTATTTGTGTCCGCGCGGTTCGTAATTACCGGGATATCGATGTATTCCGAGATTAAAAGTTTTCTCGCGCTGTATCAAAGTTTCGTCAAGCGAAGATAGCAGTACATGATTTTCGCCACCGAATTCATCAATCGGACATATCAGCAATCCGTGATATTTTCTGGTATTGCAGCCAACAATCGTTGTGCTCAAATAACCGCCGTTGCGATTTGTGCTTAATATCTCTCTATTCAATGAATATTCGAGATTTACCAGAGCATTTTTATCAAATTTAAGATAACTCATAGTTTCATCAAGTTTTTGTATAAAAAAACAATTAATAAGATTTTGTGCGAAGATAATAAAATTTCAGTTGACAGTGTCAAATTTGATAAAATAATTTTTTCGACGGGCGGTTTTAATTTCCGAAAACATCACGCAGCCGCCCCTTTAAAAGATCATGAAACGAATAAAATAATTGACGGTTGAAGAAGTAAATTTGGAAAAAAGAACGTTCTCTTTTGAAAAAAGAACATTCTTATCTTGAAAAAGAACATTCTCTTCTTGAAAAAGAACATTCTTATCTTGAAAAAGAACATTCTCTTTGGAAAAAAGAACGTTCTCTTCTTGAAAAAGAACGTTCTCTTCTTGAAAAAGAACGTTCTCTTTTGAAAAAAGAACATTCTTATCTTGAAAAAGAACATTCTCTTTGGAAAAAAGAAACCGAACGGTAAATTTTGATGTCTTATTAATGTTAAGTTTTTAGCCGTAAAGATAGCCTGCCGGCGACTTTTGAAAATCATTCAACTATGCTACATGCAATTTATCTGCTGTTAATCTGTTGATTTTTTCTTCCGCATATTTCAATGTAATGCGCAGTTTCTTTTCCTGTTTTGATGGCGCTTCAAACATTGCATCTGTCATTATGTTTTCGCAAATCGAACGCAAGCCGCGCGCTCCAAGTTTGAATTCTATGGATTTATCAACAATATAATCAAGCACGTCATCGTCAAATTCCAGATTTATTCTGTCTATTGCAAAAAGTTTTTGATACTGTTTTATTATTGCGTTTTTGGGTTCGGTAAGAATACGGCGCAAGGCAGCGCTGTCGAGTGGTTGCAGCCAGGTAAGCACAGGCAGGCGACCGATAATTTCGGGTATCAGTCCGTACGATTTCAAATCGACATGCGAAACGTACTGCATCAGATTGTTTTTGTCGATTTTGTTTTTATCGTTCACCGTTCCGTAGCCAATGGCGCGGGTATTGAGCCTGTTTGCTATTTTCTTTTCAATGCCGTCGAATGCGCCGCCGCAAATAAACAGTATGTTTTTTGTGTTTACCTGTATAAATTTCTGTTCGGGATGTTTGCGTCCTCCCTGCGGCGGCACGTTTACAACCGTTCCTTCCAGAAGTTTCAGCATTGCCTGCTGCACGCCTTCGCCCGACACATCGCGCGTTATGGATGGATTATCGCTTTTGCGTGCAATTTTATCAAGTTCATCAATAAATACAATTCCGAGTTCGGCTGATGCAATGTCATAATCGGCAACCTGAAGCAAACGCGAAAGGATACTTTCAACGTCTTCGCCAACGTATCCGGCTTCGGTGAGTACTGTGGCATCTACAATGGTAAACGGAACTTTGAGTATTTTTGCTATGGTTTGTGCCAAAAGCGTTTTGCCTGTTCCTGTTTCGCCAACCATTATTACATTCGATTTTTCTATTTCGATATCGTTGCCGTCGAACGGCTGCAATATCCGTTTGTAATGGTTGTAAACTGCAACCGACAGATATTTTTTTGCAGCTTCCTGTCCTATTACGTAGTTATCGAGCACAAGTTTTATTGCTTCCGGTTTTGGAATATTTGCAAATGACAGTTTGTGTTTCCTGTTTTTTTTGTTATGAATTTCTCCGTGTAAAATTTCGTGCGCTCTGTCTATGCAGTCATCACAAATAAAGGCGTTGATGCCGTGTATCAGTATGTTAGTTGCATCTTCCGGTTTTTCGCAAAACGAACATTTATTTTGTTTCATTTGTTTTTTTCTGTTTTTGTAAAACTTCGTCAATCATTCCATATTCAAGCGCTTCGGCTGAAGTCATCCAGTAATCTCTGTCGGCATCTTTTTCTATTTTCGAAATTTCATTTTTAGAATGTTTTGCTATCAGTTCATAAAGTTCGCGTCTCAATTTCACAATTTCGCGCGCTGTAATTTCAATGTCGGATGCCTGACCTTCTACGCCTCCAAGCGGCTGATGAATCATTATTCGCGAATGTGTAAGAGCCGAGCGTTTTCCGTCAGCGCCTGCCGTAAGCAGAACAGCCGCCATTGATGCTGCAATTCCCGTACAGATTGTGCGAATATTCGAATTTACAAGCTGCATGGTGTCGTAAATTCCAAGTCCTGCGTAAACTGCGCCTCCGGGCGAATTTATATAAATCTGTATATCGCGAGATGAATCAAGCGAGTCAAGGAACAGAAGTTGAGCCTGAACAATATTCGCAACTTCATCGTTAATTGCTGTTCCCAAAAATATTATTCGTTCCATCATTAATCGCGAAAATACATCCATCGATACGGCGTTCAGTTGTCGTTCTTCTATAATGTAAGGTGTGATTGATGCTGTGTATTGATTTAACAATGAGCTTGATATTCCCGCATGTTTAATTGCATATTTTTCAAATTCGTTTTTTGCCATGATAATTTTTATGAAAATAATTTACAAAGTTAGCACAAAATCTTCGATTACACACAAACGGATAAAAATGTCATACAAAATTTACAAATGAAAAATAAAGAGGAAAAATAAAGACAATGAGCAATCTGCAACTGTAAATTAATATTTTTGCCATGTACATAATTATGCCTTGATGTTTAAATAATTAGCAAATATCAATTTAAAACTTTGTGAGTTTGCCGACTGTTATCGTTGTTTTTTGTATATTTGCGCATCTTTAATTGATTTTCAGACTGTGAAAAAGCAGTTTATATAATTAATTTGTATTTATAAAATCCATATACATTATGACAAAATTAAAAACAGGAAAATATAAGGAATCGCACAGCATGAGTAATTTGATATGTCAAAATTATCCTGCCTTGCTTGTACTTAGCCGATTCGGCATGAAACTTGGATTTAAGGATAAAAGCATAGCTGAAGTTTGCGCCGACAACAATGTTGATACAAAAACTTTTCTTGCAATAGTAAATCTTTTGCTTTGCGATGAAATAAATCCCGACAATGCCAATCACGATTTGTTTATACCATCGCTGATTTTGTATCTTCACAATTCGCATGGTTATTTTGTAAATTATCGTCTGCCTGACATAAGAGAAAAATTAAAAAATGCGCTTACTCAGGGCTTAAAAGATTTGAACAAGGCTGTGCTTTATTATTTTGATGAATATGTTTCGGAAGTGAGCAAACACATGTCGTATGAAGAAAAAACAGTTTTTCCTTATGTGCGCTCGCTTATCGAAAACGGAAAAAAAATAAAGTACAACATTGGGATTTTTATTAAACAGCACAATCAGATAGAAGCCAAACTTACCGAATTTAAAAATATAATGATTAAATATTACGAAACCGAAAGCACTAATGAAATTGATAATGTGCTTTTTGATATTTTTAATTGCGAAAACGATTTAGCCTTGCACAATGCTGTTGAAGATAAATTATTTGTGCCTGCAATAGTTGAACTGGAACTTAAAAAATCGGGCAAAAAATCATGAATCTGCATCTTAAAATAATAATCGCCGAATCGTCCGTTATTATCAGAACAGGCATTGTTGCAATTTTACAGCAATTGAATATTAATCATGCAGGAATACTGGAAATTGAAGATTTCGAGCAGTTACGAAGTCTACTTGGACGGCAAAAATGCGATATGCTGATTATAAATCCGCTAATGTCGGGCGTTTTTTCGTTGCAGCAAATGAAAAAAGAAGCGATAAATAACGACATGAAATACATCGCATTGCAAAATTCGCTGCTCGACAGATCTGTTTTGAAAAATTACGACGAAATAATATCTTTATACGATTCGGTCGAACAGATTAAAGAAAAAGTAAACAATTTGATAACGCTGACGAAATCTGCAATAAACAAGGCATCGCTTACCTCGCGCGAAAAAGAAATAATCGTATGCGTGATAAAAGGAATGACAAACAAGCAGATTGCCGATGAATTATGCTTATCAATTCACACGATTATAAGCCATCGCAGCAACATAACGACAAAATTACAGATTCACAGCACGGCAGGATTAACCATCTTTGCAATAGTGAACAAACTCGTTACTCTGGATGAAATCAAAAAATACCAGTAAAGATAATTTTGATATATTTGCAAATTGTTTTATATTTACAAAAAAATTAAAAGATTATATAAATTTATGCTACTTTTGGCATTTTAATGCAAAATGAAAAATCTGTTTACAAAAAAACAATACGACAATCTCAACCGATATTTGCAATCGGCAAAAAATGCAACCGTCATCATACATACAAATCCCGATGGCGATGCCGCAGGCGCATCGGTTGCTTTGGCATATATTCTCGAAAAATTAAATATCAATTCCAAAATTGTCGTTTCAAACGATCTTCCCGGATTTTTACGCTGGATTGACGCAAACAATAAAATTATCGTTTATGCAAAAAACAAACACGAAGCACGCTCTGCAATAAAAACCGCAGATCTGATTTTCTGCCTTGATTTTAATTCGCTTTCCCGAGTCGATATACTCGAAAACATTATACGTGAAACAACCGTTCCGCGTATTCTTATCGACCATCATATTGACCCTGATGATGATTTCGATTTGAAATTTTCGTATTATCCGGTAAGTTCAACATCCGAACTGGTTTATCGAATTGGAATCAAATTACTTGGCACAAAAAAACTTCCGAAAAATATAGCCGAAGCTCTGTTTTGCGGAATGATGACCGACAGCGGCGCTTTCTCTCACAGTTCGTCGTATCCCGATTTTTTCAAAATTATCGCAAATCTTTTGGATTGCGGAGTCGAAAAAGATAAAATAACGCATTTGGTTTACGATAATTTTACGGAAAATCGCATGAAACTGCTCGGCTACGCTCTTTCGAAAATGGTTGTGCTGCACAAATATCATGCGGCATATATTACGCTTTCGCGCGATGATTTGAAAAAATTCAACTTTCAAGCAGGTGATACCGAAGGTTTTGTAAATTATCCGCTGTCGATAAAAGGAATTGTATTGTCGTTGCTGCTGGTCGAAAAAGATGACCATATAAAAATGTCAATACGGTCACAGGGCAACTTTGATGTTAACGAAATGGCGCACAAACATTTTCACGGCGGAGGACATTTTAATGCCGCAGGCGGAAAAATGCTGTGCAAATACGAATACTGTGAAACCGAACTTGAACAAATCATTAAAAATTATGAAAAAGAATTATGTAATGCTTGATATACTGTTTGTTTTGCTTTTTTTTGCAGCCTGCAACAGCAATAAAACCGACAATATTGAACCGAAAAATACGGTAAACATTCGCGAAAATATTGAAAAGGCAAACAAAATATTGATAGAAAAAGATAAGGACAGAATAGAATCATTTTTGCAGCGGCACAATTTGCAGGCAACATTTGACGATACGGGATTCTGGTATGTGGAAATAGAAAAAGGAAACGGAACAAAAATCCAAAACGGAACGCCGGTTGCGCTGCAATGTACAATCAATTTACTCGATGGAACTCATTGCTACACATACGATGCCGACAATCCGTTAATATTTTTGGCAGGCAAAAGCAACGAACTTTCAGAAACCGCAAATACGCAAAATGCAGTTTCAGGTTTGCACAGCGCTATTCTTCTTGCAGAAAATCAGGCGCGTTATGTTTTTATTTTTCCGCCGCATTTGGCTCACGGCATTATCGGCGATGGAAACAATATTCCTCCGCGTTCAATTTTAGTTTATGATATTAAAGTTTTAGATGTACAATAAAAAGAAAACAAATGAAAAAATATCCTGTTAAAATTAAAAAAATATTGATATTTACTTTTACAACACTGATATTTGCCGCATGTTCCAATGAAGAAACGGTGGTGAATACGGAAGATCGATTAATTTCAACTTTCTATAATAATGCCATTTCAGATACAACAGGACATATCAATGTTGTAGATTCGATAATTGTTGATGGCGTTGTTAAACTTTCGCTTGCTCTCGGTAACAGCAACAACAAAATAGAGGCAGGCGATTCGGTGAATTTTTATTATATCGGCGCAATTTTAAACTCGACAAACGTCAGTAATTATATGAATACTGCAAATATATTTACAACCAATATAGATTCGGTAGCCGTTAAATGCGGTCTTGCGGGAATGACAGGAAAAGACGTGGAAAAAGGAATTGCAGGAAGAAATCATTACATAAAAGGTTTGGATATGGGCTTAACAATGATGAACGAATACGAAAATGCTTTAATATTTTTTCCTTCGCAACTGGCTTACGGAGGCAATCAAGTAGGAGCAGTGCCTGCAAATTCTCCGTTAATTTTTCAAATTATTATTACCGGAATAAAAAAGAATTAATACTTTTGTAGTTTAAAAAATATAAAGATATGAAAAAACTAATTTGTTTATCAATATTAACATCAGCATTGCTGGTATCGTGCGCAAAGGAAGAAAGCGAATCGACAGAAGCAATTCAGGACAGATTATTGCAGTCGTACATAACAGTTGTACATCATGATACGATAACTCCGACCGCTTTGGGTTATTATATAATTCAACTGAACGAAGGCACAGGAGCAACTCCTCAAAAAGGCGAATGGGTGAAATGGGACGAAACTCAACGCTACCTCGACGAAACAGTAATTTCGGTAACCGAAAAAAGCGAGGCAATACAATACGGACTGTTTGATTCTGACATGCAAACCACTCATTACATTCCAAATTACGGATGGCTTGATGAATCATATATTTACAGATGTCTGGCAGATGCATTTCCTAACATGAAAGAAGGAGCAAAATATCGAATCATTACGCCTCCGCGATTATTGAATACAACAGGTTCGACAAGTCAGCAATCGGGCTACACAAGTTATATTCTCGACGTTACTTTGCGCGAAGTTATTCCAAATCCGCAGGATTATGAATTCGACCAGGTAATGACATATCGCAGCATGTATTATCCCGAAATAATCGACTCGATAAAATACGGAATGTATTACAAAACCACATACGTAGCGCCTGATACGGTTTGGGAAACGGATGAAAACAACGAACTTGTTCCCGTTGTAAAAGATACGATAAGCGCCATTGACGGACGTACGGTTTACGTAACTTATGTAGGGCGTTTTCTTGACGGATTTGTTTTCGATACAAACATTATCGACACGGCAAAAAAACATAACATATACGATGCAAGCAGAAGTTATGACACATTGTCGTTTACGATAGGCGGCGGAAATACTGTTTATGGTTTTGACAAAATAGCGCAGCAACTCAAAACAGGAGATGCAGGATTAGGATTTTTTACATCCGAATGGGGATACAGTTATTACGGCACAAGTCCATCAACGAGCAGTTCGAGCGATTATTACGGAACAGCAACAACTTCAACCGTTTCAACGATAATTCAACCTTACACTCCGCTGTTTTTTGAAGTTTGGGTGCATAAGATTACGCAATAAACCATCGACAACAAAATCAATAACTAATAAGATAAACTATTTGAATATTAATATCTTAATTTATTTGGTAATCAGTTTTATTTACAATTAAGGAGCGGCTGATTATACTTCAAAGCAGAACTCGGTGGTCTTGATTTTTATTTTACGCACTTGGAAATTCTAAATTTTCATGTATCTTTGCAACAGGATGAATTTATTTTTTGAAGAAAAACAAACAGTTGCGCAGCGCATTAAAAAACATCAGACAGAAATATATCTGACTGTTATACTGCATCTGCTGGCGCTTGTGTTTTTGCTTGCTTCGAAAATCAACTCGGTAAAAGAAAAAAAACTGACTGTTGCTGTAGATTTTTCGCACGAAACGGCAAGGGAAACAGAAGAAAAACTTGCAGCTGAAAAAGAAAAACTTGCAGCCGAAATTGACAAACTTTTCAAAGACGCACGCAACAGCCAAGCAATACGTAATGTTGCTGTAAATTCGGAAGATTTGCCATCTTCAATGTTGAAAGACGACAAGGGAATAAACGAAAAGGTTTACGAAGATGCGCGGCAGTTACAGGAAAAATTAGATGCCAGCCGAAAAAAAATACAGGATTTGCAAACATCAAAAAACACGATTCCCGTTTACGACAAAACAAAAAACGATCAGTCGAATGACGAAAGCTATAAAGGAGCTTCGGTAATAACGTATACGCTCGAAGGCAGACAGGCAATGTATTTACCCGTACCTGTCTATAAATGTTTGCAGGGAGGAGATGTGTGCGTGCAGATAGAAGTAAATCAAAATGGCTATGTGATAAAAGCAAATGTGCTGCCGTCAATCTCGGCAGCTGATGAATGTTTGCGGCAGGCGGCAACAAGTGCGGCAAAATTATCGCGATTCAACGCAAATATTAACGCACCTGAATTACAGACGGGAACTGTTGTTTACAGATTTATTGCACAATGATTGAAACTTCACTGACACAAAATTTCAAAGTAAAAAATATTAACTGTTCACAACTTTTTGCCATCAGATTGACGATAAGATTTTTACTTCTGTTTATATTAAATATGACATAATATTATTAACCACGTTATCAAAACATTAAATCAACCGCATATTTCCTTAACAATTTATAATTTTTTGAATTGAATTTTTTTTTATTAATTTTGCGCTTCATTCAATATATTGAAAATAAAATTGCAAAAAACAATGTCAAAAATTATAGCAATAGCAAATCAGAAAGGAGGAGTAGGTAAAACAACAACTGCGATTAATCTGTCGGCAAGTCTGGCAGTTTTGGAACATCGCATACTGCTGATAGATGCCGATCCGCAGGCAAACAGCACATCTACTTTGGGATTTGAATTAAACAACATTCAAAATTCCATTTACGAATGTCTGGTTGACAGAATCACGGCACACGATGCAATACTGAATACCGAAATAAAAGGTTTTGACCTGATACCTTCTCATATTGATCTGGTAGGCGCTGAAATTGAAATGGTGAAAATTCCCGACCGCGAGCAAATAATGAAATCCACCATCAACAGTATTAAAGATGATTATGACTTTATTATTATCGACTGCTCGCCATCGCTTGGAATAATCACCGTAAACGCATTAACGGCTGCCGATTCGGTAATTATTCCCGTTCAGTGCGAATATTATGCACTCGAAGGTTTGGGAAAATTATTGAATACAATAAAAATAATACAGACAAAACTGAATCCCGACCTTATAATTGAAGGATTTTTGCTGTCGATGTTCGATTCGCGTTTACGTCTGTCAAATCAGGTTGTTGATGAAGTACGTTCACATTTCAAAGATATGGTTTTTGATACTGTTATACAAAGAAATGTGAAACTTGCCGAAGCGCCCTCATACAGCAAACCCGTGATTTTGTACGATGCAGGTTCAAGCGGTGCCGCAAGTTACCTGAATCTGGCAAGAGAACTGCTTCATCGCATAAAGAAAAGACAGATGGAAAAACAAAACAATAAATAATAAACTTATTAAATATCCATAAATTAAAGACAGTACTGTAAATCAACTATGGCAAAAAAAGAATCAGCATTAGGAAAAGGATTGGGCGCTCTGCTTGGCGATGCTCAAAATGTAGAACAGGTTCGTGAACAGGTTCGTGGAATATCTGAAATAAATATTGAGGATATCGAAGTAAATCCGTATCAGCCACGTATCAACTTTGATGAAGATGCGCTGAATGAACTTGCCGAATCGATAAAAGAACACGGAATAATTCAACCGATAACAGTTCGTCATATCGACGGTAAATATCAAATAATAAGCGGCGAACGCAGATTCAGATCTTCAATAATTGCAGGATTGAAAAAAATACCTGCATATATCAGAACATCCAACGACCAGGGTATGCTCGAACTTGCTCTGATAGAAAATATTCAGCGCGAAGACCTGGATGCAATAGAAATTGCAACAAGTTTTAGCCGTTTGATTGAAGAATGCGACCTTACTCAGGAATCGCTTGGCAGCCGCGTAGGCAAAAAACGCGCAACAGTTACAAACTATTTAAGGCTGCTTAAACTTCCGGCAGAAATACAGCTGTACATTCGCAACAAGCAAATGTCGATGGGACAGGCAAGAGCAATTCTTAACATGGAAAATGAAAAACTGCAAAAAAACATTGCAAAAAAAATAGTTGATGAAAGCTGGAGCGTACGTCAGGTTGAAGATGCAGTGCGAAAACTGTCGCAGGAAAAAATACAGAACACTGCGGCAGAACAGCATATCGAGGAATTTCCCGAAAAATATTACAAACTCACCGACTCGCTGCGCAAATATTTTAACAGCAACGTAAATATAAAACCCGAAAAAAACGGAGGAGGACGCATCATCATAACTTTCGACAATGAAGCAGAAATAGATAAATTGCTGGAAAAACTTGATGCATGGATATGGTGAAACAGTTGAAAACAGGAAAAAATAACATATAGAATAATTTTAATTTAAGAAGTAAAAACACGGCAACAAAAATAATTTTAAAAATGTCAGGCAGATATAAAACATGTACAGAATAAATTGAATAAAAAACCGTCATTGCGGGCGCAGCAGCAACAGGGAGCAATTCTTTTTCATATCAGAAATTAAATTGTTTAAAATTATAAAAATCGAGGTGTAAAAATCACCCGCTCCGGCTGCGCTCACGGCAATGACGTTTAAGGATTTTGAAAATTAAAGATTTAAAGAGCATCATTGCGAGGAGCGAAGCCACGAAGTTAAACCAGAAAGAAGAAAAAACGGATTAATTGAGAATGAAAATAAGTAAAATAAATTAATAACAATTAAAAAAATAAAATTATGTTTTGGAAAATTATTCAATTAATTATAAGTATATTATTGATAATTGGAGGATTATCGGGAGAGTTAGTTCTTCGATTCACTAACAGCAGCACATTGCTGGTAATAGCCGGCTTTATATGGCTGATATATGACATAGGCGCTATTATTACGCATTTCGATAAGCGCAAAAACAATAATGTGGAAATTGATCATGCTAAACTGGAAAATTATACAGAAGCCATAGAGTGCTGGCAAAAGGCTATTGATATTAATCCAAACGATGCAGTAGCATATTATAATATGGGAAATGCTTATGATGAGTTGGGAAATTATACCGAAGCCATAGCCTGTTATCAAAAGTCTCTTGATATTGATCCAACCGCCGCACGAGTATATAATAATATGGGATATTCTTATGCTGGGCTGGAAAATTATACCGAAGCCATATCCTGCTGGCAAAAGGCTGTTGATATTGACCCAACCGATGCACTATCATATAATAATATGGGAAGCGCTTATTATAAACTGGGAAATCATACCGAAGCCATAGACTGTTATAAAAAAGCGGCGCAGCTGGGAGACAAAAATACTCAAATATTGCTAAAAGAAAACGGATACAGCTGGTAAATGATTAATTAATACAAAGCTCGAATAATATATTAAAAACAAAAAATAATTTATTAATAAAAAAATAAAATATTATGGATACATTAAAAATAGAAAGATTCAAATTTGACAGATTGAAAAATGCGGAATTTACACTGGTAGCGCCGCATATAGTAAGTATTATTGATAAACATTCCATCGCCGAACAGCAATTGCAGAAACGCGCTGATGCGCTGAAAGCCCTTTTGCCCGAACTCGACAAAATAGAAGCGCAGGAACGTAAATGGCATGATGCAAAACAACTTGACGAATACGAACGCCTGCGCGACTCATACGTCAACACTCTGATACGCACCGAACGCACATATTCGCGCGTGGCAGTGCAGGGATATGAAGAAGCATCGGCAAAACTTACAGCCCTGTTTGACAAGCACGGACGCGACATTGCAGACGACAGAAATACCGCCGAAACGCAACGCCTGTACAATTTGGCAGAAGACGTAGAACGCTCGGCAGGAATGTTGGATGCGCTGGCAACTTTTGCTCTTATCCCTGTTTACAACGCCATGAAAGAAGCAAATATACATTTCGACGAACTGTGGCAAAGACGTAACGCCGAACTCAGCACAATGGAACATGTGGACAGCAAAGCAATACGGACTGCCTGCGTAAAGGCAATAAACGCTATGTACGATGGAATAGAATACTGGGCGGCAGAAAGCGAAGACCCCGCATGGAAACCGCTGATTGACGAACTGAGCAGGCTGGGCGCATATTACAAACAGCAAATAAAAGCGCGAGCAACACGGCGCAAAAACAAAGAAAGCGGCGAAGATGAATCGTTGATTAAACCCCAAAGTTAGATTGAAATCTTAAATCTGCCGGGGCGACAAGGCAAAAGAAAAAGGAAATATTAAATCTGCCGGGGCGACAGGGCAAAAGAAAAAGGAAGCGTTAAATCTGCCGGGGCGACAGGGCAAAAGAAAAAGGAAATATTAAATCTGCCGGGGCGACAAGGCAAAAGAAAAAAGAAATGTTAAATCTGCCGGGGCGACAAGGCAAAAGAAAAAAGAAACGTTAAATCTGCCGGGGCGACAAGGCAAAAGAAAAAAGAAACGTTAAATCTGCCGGGGCGACAAGACAAAAGAAAAAAGAAATGATAATGAAAATTAAATTTTGAAAAAAAATTATATATACATACTTGTTTTTCTGACGGCGTTAATGCAGATGAATACAACATTATCGGCTCAGGGCAAAAACTTTATCCGCGGGCTGCAGGGCAAAGATTCACTGGCTATGGGCAAAGTATTGATGGCAACAATGATTGTACCCGGTTACGGGCAGGCATACAATCGCGATTACTGGAAAATTCCCGTTATTTATGCAGGAATTGGCGGCGGAATAGCGTCGGGATTATACTTTAATTCCAAACTGAAAGATGCACAGTATGCCCGCAATATGCTGAAACAAATACATTCGCCGGGATTTTCCGTTGGACAAATTGACGAATACGTGAAAAAATATCAAGCCACAGCCAACAGTTACAACGATTATAAACGTAACAGAGATTTGTCATATTTTGG
>JAIRKV010000121.1 GCA_031259935.1 Prevotellaceae bacterium
GCAAAAATGTAAAAAACATTCGTTAAGTCAGGTGCCGTCATGATTTATTTTGCTTTATTATGATAGTATTCAATAAAATAAATTTTAACAAAATCTTAAAAATTTCTTAATAAACATTAAACAGTTTGTAAGTACTTTTGTAAAAAAATAAATATTATAAATTATGAAATCAAATAAATTAAAAACAGTTTTATCAATTATTTTTCTCGCCTTTTTGTTTGCATCATGCAGCAAAGAAAACGACAATAATTTAGGAACGATAAATATATCTTTCAAAAATATAGATGATAAGCCATCAAGTTGGGAAGTAAAAATATTTACAGTAGAGAATCCGAGTATTACCATATATTCAAAAACACTGTCTGCATCACTCACAGAAGCACAGGTAAAATTAATGGCGGGCAATTATATTATACGTCCTTCTACGCATTATGCTCCTCATTTGTTTACCGCTGTGTCGTTTCAACTTACACACGGTAAAACAATAAACGTCTGGTATGATGAAAATTGGATAGGACATATAAGATAAAAACACTTTTTTAACATTCGGAAAACTGCTTCAAAATCGGGAGCAGTTTTTTATTTAAGGCAAAACTTTAAAATATTGAGATTTCAATGTAAATATTTTTTTGTACTTTTGAGGCTTGTTAAATATAAATTTATACTATTATTATGAGAAAAATTGAAGAATCAGAATTGATTATAAATGAAGATGGCAGTATATTTCATTTGCATTTGAAACCGGGTCAAATTGCTGATACTGTTTTGCTTGTCGGCGATCCGGGACGCGTTGAAATGATTGCGGCTTATTTCGACAGTATTGAATTTTCAGTGGCAAATCGCGAATTTGTTACATCAACTGGAACATACAAAGGCAAGCGAATAAGCGTTTTGTCGACAGGAATAGGCACCGACAATATTGATATTGTTGTAACCGAACTCGATGCTTTGGCAAATATTGACTTTGAAAAGCGCACCGAAAAGCCGGTACACACAACGCTTAATCTTATACGGCTTGGAACATCGGGTTCTATTCAGCCCGAAATTCCAATCGGAACATTTGTTTCCTCGCACATTTCGATAGGGTTCGACGGTTTGTTGAATTACTATGCAAATCGCGATAATATTTCGTTGCTCGATTTTGAAAGCGCTTTTGTAAAACACATGAACTGGGACAAAAAACTTCCTGCGCCTTATTTTGTTGCGGCTTCGGAGAAACTTATAAAACTTTTTGAAGATTCTGCAATAGAAGGAATGACGGTTTCGGCGCCGGGTTTTTACGGACCTCAAGGCAGAGTTTTGCGTTTGCCGCTTTGGAAAGCCGACCAGAACGAATTGATTGAAAAATTTGAATACAAAGGTAAAAAAATCACTAACTTTGAAATGGAAGGTTCGGCAATTGCAGGTTTGTCAAGACTTTTGGGACATGAAGCCATCACAGTTTGCACTATTATTGCAAATAGAACAAACAAAACTGCGCTTGCGGATTATAAAAACAACGTGCGTAAAATGGTTGAAATGACGCTCGAAAAAATATTGAAATTATAAAATCACTCAAATAAACATAGTATTAATCTCACTGTCTTAAAGTGTAAAAAACAATAATATCATGAGTTTGGAACAGACAATAAACAACGACATTAAAACCGCAATGCTTGCAAAAGACAAACTGCGGCTTGAAACACTGCGTTCGATAAAAGCAGGAATTTTAATTGCAAAAACTGCAGAAAATGCAGTCGAAATCACAGAAGAATTCGAGATAAAAATGCTGCAAAAAATGACAAAACAGCGCAAAGAATCGGCTGCTGTTTACAGTCAGCAAAATCGTCCGGAACTTGCCGAAAAAGAACTTGCCGAAGCCAAAATAATTGAACAGTATTTGCCCAAGCAACTTTCGGAAGAAGAAATTACGGATGTTTTGAAAAAAATTATTGCCGAAACAGGAGCAACATCCGCAAAAGAAATGGGAAAAGTTATCGGAACGGCAAACAAACAACTTGCAGGAAGAGCAGACGGACACCTGATTGCCGAAACAGTAAAAAAATTATTGTTTTGAATTTAGTTTTATTTTTGGTAAATTATATCAATATTATCATAAAAATTTAATCAAAACAGTTATGAAATATAATTTTGACGAAATCGTCGATCGCCGCAACACAAATTGCGAAAAATACGATAAATGCACAGAAGTATTTGGAACTGAAGATATTATTCCTCTTTGGGTAGCCGATATGGATTTTAAAGTTGCCGAGCCTGTAATGGATGCTTTGCGCGCGCGCAACGAACACAGGATTTTTGGTTATACTTTTCAGGGAGAATCATATTTTGATTCCATAATAAAATGGCAAAAACGCCGTAACGGATGGACAATAGAAAAAAATTGGATTATTCACTGTCCGGGCGTTGTTCCCGCACTTAATTTTGCCGTTCAGTCGTTAACAAACGAAGGCGACAAAGTTGTAATAATGCCACCTGTTTATCATCCGTTTTTTACAGCCGCAACCGACAATAATCGCATACTTGTTGAAAATAATCTTAAACATGTCGGTCTTGACTATTTTATTGATTATGATGATTTGAATGAGAAACTGAAAGATGCTAAATTGTTGATTTTCTGCAGCCCGCACAATCCTGTCGGACGCGTATGGAAACGCGATGAACTTGAAAAAGTTGCGGAATTATGCATAAAACATAAAACTGTAATTGTGAGCGATGAAGTTCATTCCGACTTGATTTTTGCTCCTCATAAACATATTCCTGTGGCAACTCTGTCGCCCGAAATTGCCGATTTGTGTCTTACATTTTTTGCACCGAGTAAAACTTTTAACATTGCAGGATTTGCAACGGCAGTGGCTGTTGCATCAAATGAATCAATTCGCGATGCTTTCGGCTCGATTATAAAAAAACTGCATCTCACCGATGGAAATATAAGCGGACTGACAGCCCTCGAAGCAGCATACAATAATGGTGAGGAATGGCTCGAACAAATGCTTGAATATATTTCGGAAAATGCAAAATTTGTTGTCGATTTTTTTGAAAAAAACATTCCTCAAATAAAAACACAGCATCCCGAAAGTACATTTTTGCAATGGATTGATTTCGGCGCTTTGAATCTTACGCAAAACGAACTTGTGAATTTTCTGGTAAAAGATGCAAAAGTCGGATTGAACGACGGAGAATCTTTTTCGGAAAGCGAAGGAACAGGATTTATGAGATTGAATATTGCTTGTCCGCGCTCCGTAATTGAAAAAGCATTAAATCAAATTCTGGCGGCATACAATAAATTACAGTTGCGTTAAATGCAAGCCGCCGAAATTTATCTTTCAACTGCCTGTTTCGGAAATATTCAGTATTTCAGCAAGTTTGTTGCAGCCGAAAAAATCTATATCGAGCAGCATGAAAATTACATGAAGCAAAGTTTTCGTAATCGATACGAAATATTGACGGCAAATGGCAAACTTTCGCTTGTGATTCCTGTAGAACATAATTTCGGCAATAAAATTTTAATACGGGATGTCCGCATAAGTTATGCACAGTCGTGGCAAAAATCACAATGGCGAGCCTTGGAAACGGCTTATAATTCGTCACCTTTTTTTGAATATTACAATAATGATTTGAAACATTTTTTTGAATATAAAGAAAAATATTTATTCGATTTCAATACAAAAATCACAAATAAAATTTTGGAATTGCTGGAAATAGACAAACAAATATTTTTTACCGAAAAATATAAAACTTTCGATGATGATTTTATGTTTGACTATCGCAGCAGCATAAGCCCTAAAACTCGGCAAATAAAAGAAGACAGGATGTTTGAGCCTCAAAAATATTATCAGGTTTTTGCACAAAAAAACGGCTTTAAGGCAAATCCAAGTATAATAGATTTGCTGTTTAACGAAGGAACAAACGCAAAAGACGAATTGATAAAATGTGTGAAGCAAAGTTTATAACCTTTATGAACTTTATAAAACTTTTGTTTAATTTTGCTGTTAATTAAATATTTTTACATGGAACAGTTTGAAAAAATAATTGATAAAATAAGCGCCATGATATGGTCTTATCCCTTATTGGCATTATTGATTGGAGGCGGCATTTTTTTTCTTGTATATTCGCGATTTTTGCCTTTTCGATACTTTAATCGCGGCATAAAAGTATTACGCGGTAAATATAATTCGGAAAATTCAAACGAATGTGGACAGATAAGTTCTTTTCAGGCATTGTCAACAGCCATAGCAGCCACAGTCGGACTGGGAAGTATCGCAGGCGTTGCCGTAGCAATTACGATGGGCGGACCCGGAGCAATTTTCTGGATGTGGATTACAGCAATCGCAGGTATGGCAACAAAATTTTTTACATGCTCGTTAAGCGTTATGTATAAAGGAAAAGACAGCAGCGGAATATTACAGGGCGGTCCAATGTATTTTATAACCAAAGGACTTGGTGAAAAATGGAAACCGATAGCCGTAATATTTGCAGCTTGCGGTATGGGCGGTTGCTTATGTCTGTTTCAGGCAAACCAGCTTACAGAAATTATCAATAACGGATTTCTTGTTCCGATGGGCGTTGAAACAGGCATGAAATCAAATTTCATTATTGGAGTTTCGATTTGTGCTGTTGTTTCGCTGGTTATTTTCGGAGGCATTAAACGTATTGGTAAAGTAGCGGCAGCAATGGTTCCTGCCATGGTTGTAATTTATTTTACGGCAGTTTTGATAATTATGATAAAATACAGCCATAATATAATTCCTGTGATTCAACTGATTTTTAATGATGCGTTCACAGGCGAAGCCGTTTCGGGCGGAGCATTGGGAGCATTGATACTAATGGGCGTACGGCGAGGCGTATTTTGCAACGAAGCCGGAGTAGGAACAGCAT
This sequence comes from Prevotellaceae bacterium, assembly GCA_031259935.1. GTDB lineage: Bacteria > Bacteroidota > Bacteroidia > Bacteroidales > UBA932 > JAIRKV01. The sequence goes on from JAIRKV010000121.1 coordinate 4,876, forward strand.
CAATGGCGCACGGAGCATCAAAAAATCCTCAACCGATACGCGAAGGTTTGGCTGCAATGATTGAACCTGTTATCGACACAATATTAATCTGTACACTCACCGCAATTTCAGTTTTGGTTACGGGTGTCTGGGAACAGTTTGCAGGTCAGGATGTAAAAGGAATTACAATAACGCTTGCCGCATTCGACACGGCTATACCGTATGCCGGAAAATATATTCTGCTTTTAGCCGCTTTGATTTTTGCCTTTTCTACGTTATTTACATCATCATATTACGGCACAAAATGCGCTTCGTTCCTGTTCGGCGTAAAATATGCAAAATATTACAATTATATTTACGTTATAACATTGATTTTTGCGGCGATAGGTTCGGTTAAACTTGTGGTCTGCTTCATAGATACCATGTACGGATTAATGGCTTTCTGTACAATTATTGGAACTGTTGCATTATCGCCGAAAATTATGAAAGCGGCAAAAAAATATTTCAATACTTATAAATCTTAATTTTCGACAAACTTGTTTAACATGTCCAATGCAAGTGTAAAAAACAGACTGAAAGAATCAATAAAAAACTCATTTCCTAGCGCTTTGCGTACGGCATGGTGGGTAATAAAACTTACAGTTGTCGTTTCGCTTGCTGTAACAGTTCTTGATTATTTGGGTGTTGTGAAATGGTTTTCACAAATATTTACTCCGATTTTTACACATATAGGGCTGACAGGCGAATCGGCATTGGCTTATATCACAGGATATTTTGTAAACATTTATTCTGCAATTGCAGTTGTAACAACTTTGGATTTAAGTTTTCGCTCCATCACAATTATTGCAGTTATGTGCCTTTGTTCGCACAACATGATTATCGAAACCGCCGTACAGAAAAAAACAGGCTCGTCTGCCGTGCGAATGTGTATTTTGCGAACGGTTGCAGCATTTATTTCGGCATTTGTTCTTAATCTTGTTTTGCCAGAACCGCAAGCATCGCATGAAAATATCGCACAAATCGCAGCAAACAATAATATTGTTGAAATATTGCAGACATGGGGAATATCGACTTTAAAACTTGTGATACGAATGGTTGCGATTATCGTTTTACTCACCATGCTGCAACGTATATTAAACGAGTTGGGAATAGTAAAAACATTATCGAAAATATTAAGTCCCCTGTTGAGAATATTTGGACTTCCCGTAAAAACATCTTTTCTGTGGATTGTAGCAAATACTCTCGGATTGGCTTATGGCGCCGCAGTGATGATTGAAGAAACTTCACAGGGAAAAATAAATAAAACAGAAACGGATTTGCTAAATCACCACATTGCCATTTCGCACAGTAATCTCGAAGATATATTGTTATTTGCAGCAATAGGCGCATCGTTCTGGTGGATGATAATCATACGTTTGACACTTGCTTTCATATCGGTCTGGATACGCAGAATAGAATTACATTGCAAGCATCAATACGCTTTACGAATCTGATATGAAATAACAAATATATGTGCCGATAATAACTTTTCTTGTTTCTCAAATCTTTTGCCATTTTTTTGATTTTTATGTCAATTTTACATGTGGAAAAAATAATTTAATAAATAAATATACTTATAAATGAATAAGTTAAGGCTATTAAAAAAAAAAGATTAAAAAAAAATTTGGTAATTAAAAAAAAGGTATTACCTTTGCAGCCCTTTTTGAGACGAAAATCGGCGGTCGCCATTATTTTATAGATAATAACGTTATAAAAAAACTGGTTGATTAACGAATCAGGATTAAAAGAGGGAAAGAATAAAAAAGGTCTTTGAAAAATATGTAACAAAGAAAACTTGAAGCATCAAGAAACGAGTAAAGCGTCAAAATCCTTAAAAAAGAGGAAAGAAGAGAGACAGTTGGGACAGACGACAATATA
>JAIRKV010000178.1 GCA_031259935.1 Prevotellaceae bacterium
ATTAAAGATTTGCTTGTTTCAGTAAAAAAAGAAGAATAATTATGTCGTCGAAATTTTTTACCAATGAAAATGAAAACACCTTGCTCAATAAGATTAAAGGTGTTTTTGAACATAAAAAAATTCATTTTTTTGATGCACTTGTGGGCTATTTCAAGGCTTCGGGTTATTTCCGAGTGCGACCCTTTATTGAAAAAGCAGCCGAAATACGTGTGTTGGTGGGTATCAATATTGACGAAATGGTTTACGATGCCAATAACAAGGGATTGCTTTTTACGGGAAACGAAGAGAAAAGCATTGATGCCTGCATTGAAAATCTGAAAAAAGACATTCAATCTGCAAAATATGACAAAACGGTTGAAGATGGAATGTTGCAATTTATCCGCGATTTGATTGAGGGTAAAGTACAAATTCGGGTTTATCCCAAACAAAATTTGCATGCCAAAATTTATATTTTCCGTGAAAAAGAAAAACACGCTCACGGTTACGGTTCAGTAATTACAGGTTCAAGCAATTTGACCGACAGTGGATTGCAACACAATTTTGAATTTAATGTAGAGTTACGAGAAGATGCCGATATTGAATTTGCTATCGAAATTTTTGAGAATCTTTGGGGGCAAAGTGTCGAAATCGGAAAAGAATTTATTGAAAAACTAAAGACCGAAACCTATCTTAATGACACCTTTACTCCTTTTGAGATTTACTATAAATTTTTGATTGAATACTTTGGTAAAAGCGTTGAGTATGACCCTAACTCATTGCGTGATATGCCCAAAAAATACAAAAAGCTATCCTATCAGGCAGATGCCGTGAGTGATGGTTATGCGAAGTTGGAAAAACACAACGGTTTTTTTCTTTCCGATGTTGTTGGACTTGGCAAAACTGTTGTAGCTGCGCAGATTGCTAAGAACTTTTTCTATCACAATGGTTTCCCCGATTATTTGTCGGGGACATTAGTAATATGCCCGCCTGTATTGTACGATAATTGGAACGAAACTTTTGAGGAATTTGGCATAAGCGATTATAAAATTTGTACCAACGGCAGTTTGCACAAAATTCGAGATGCAAAGAAATATGATTTGGTTATTGTAGATGAGGCTCACAAATTTCGCAATGATACGGCTGAAATGTATGATACTTTGCAAAAAATATGTAAAACGCCTACTCGCCCGAATAGTCCGAGTACTCGTAAGAAGATTATGCTTGTGTCGGCTACACCGCTCAACAATCGCCCGGAAGATATTGCCAATCAGGTTTATCTATTTCAAGACAAAAAAGATTCAACGCTCGAAATCAGCAATTTGCAATCCTTCTTTGCACCGAAAATAAAAAAGTACAAAGAACTGAAAAAAGAAAATGATGTACGAAAAATGACTGATGGCGTAAAGGCGCTTTATGACGATATTCGGAAAGACATTATTGAGCCGCTTACGGTTCGCCGAACTCGCACTGACTTGTTGGAGAATGAGGCATATAGAAAAGATTTGGACGAGCAGGGGATAAAATTTCCTGTGGTAAAACAACCCGAAAAAATATTGTATCAACTTGATAATAAATTGGAGTCCTTATATGATAATACACTGAATACTTTGCGAGACGAACTCACCTATTACCGTTATCAGGCAATCAAATTTCTTGTTACCGAGAAGAAAAAGAAATATAAAAATGCCGAATTAGCATCGTTACAGTTGAAGCATATTATGAAAACATTGCTTGTCAAACGCCTTGACAGTAGTTTCTATGCCTTCCGTGCCTCACTCGAACGATTTGCACAGGCAACGGCAAATATGGTCAAAATGTTTGATGACAACCGTATTTTTATTGCCCCGAATGTGGATGTCAACAAATACATTGAAGAAGACCGCGAAGAAGATCTTTTGCAGCTTCTTATCAATCTTCAAGATACTGATCCAACGATTGAAATTTGTACCGCCGGTGATTTTGAAGAAGGATTTTTGGATGGGTTAAAACATGATTTTGAGATTTTAGAAAGCCTTGTCAGTGATTGGAAAAAAATAAATACTGATCCGAAGTTGGATATTTTCAAAGAGTATCTAAAAAACAAATTGTTGTCTTCCAAAATCAATAAAGAGGGAAAATTAGTCGTGTTTTCCGAATCGCAAGAAACAACAGATTACCTTTCAAAAGAACTGAAAAAAGCAGGTTTCGATAAAATTTTGGTTTGTAGCAGCAAAAACCGCAAAGATATTTTTCCGCTTATTAAAACAAACTTTGATGCAAATCTCAAAAAAGAAGTGCAGAAAGATGACTATAATATTGTGATTTCTACCGAAGTATTGGCAGAAGGTGTGAATATGCACCGTGCCAATGTGATTGTGAATTATGACACGCCTTGGAACTCCACACGGCTAATGCAGCGCATCGGACGAGTAAACCGTATCGGCAGTACGGCAGAAGAGATACATATTTTCAACTTTTTCCCCACAGCCAAAGTAGAAAATGACATTGAATTACAGAAAAAGGCAATTCTTAAATTACAGGCATTCCACAGCGCATTGGGTGAAGACAGTCAGATTTATTCCGATGAAGAAATTGTAGAGAGTTTCGGACTTTTTGACCACGCGGCACAGGAAGAAAAGGATGAGAAACTGAAAATTTTGCTTGAACTTCGCAAATTCAAAGAAGAGAATCCCGAACTGTTCAAGAAAATCAAAAATATGACACTCCGCGCTCGCACAGGAAGAGAAAATATCAAGCTGCACGACACTACTATTGCTTTCATTCGCAGCGAAAAACGAAATTCGTTCTTATTGGTTAAAGAAAACCATGAACCACAGGAACTTACATTTTTGCAGGCAGAAGAAATTTACCGAGCCAATAAAGAAGAAAAACCTTTTCCACTTACTGATAACCACCATACGCAAATAGAAAAAGCAATCGCACTTTTCAAGCAGCAATTAGAAGTTGAAAAGCAGGCAGAGCGAGCCATAGTTATCAGCAATAGCCCTGCCGAAAGGATGGCAAACAGTTATCTTGAAGCAATCATTAGTCTGCAACTTGCCGATAGCCAAGAACAAGAATTATTGCTTTTGGCAAAAGAAGCATTGAATTTGGGTAGATTTCAAAAGCTTTCAAAGGAAATTAGTAAATTGCAAAAAAGCCTGAAAAAAGTATCAATGCCGCCTGCCAAACAACTTGATGCAGTGATAACAATCGCTAAAAAATATCCTTTAAAGGAAAGCGAAGAAAAGCAAGAATCAGAGAAGACAGAGAATAACAATAAATTTGTACCTGAAATAATTATCAGCGAAAGTTTTAAATAACGAAATAGCTTATGAATCAACAAAATTTGCAGCAAGTATACAGTCGCCTAAATTGGCAAAATTGGCTCACGGAAATTTTCGATTCTCAAATACAATTTGAAACGCAAGCCGAAAATGTCGACATTGATCGTGATAACATAAAATCCGTTCAACGTTTTGCTTCTGTTAAACTTGCAGATGAAAAAAACCTTGCTGTGTTCGATATTGAAACTCTCGCAGGTGTTCAAATTTCCCGTAACAGGGTAGGTTTGCGCAATTTGGTTGAAAAGTTTATTGACCACACTCGTTATCACGGTATCTTAGCATTTTATCACAGTGACACTTTGGTAGAATACCGAATGTCCTTCATCAGCAGTGATCCGAAGATTGACAATAGCGGAAATTTTGTAATAGAACATACCTCACCTAAGCGATATACCTATCTACT
>JAIRKV010000228.1 GCA_031259935.1 Prevotellaceae bacterium
CTACTAAGGTTGTTTTGTTTTTGTAAATAAGGTTGAAATAAGGTTTTTGTGTCTTTCTTCGCTCTGCGCCCTGATTTGCTTATTCGCATTCCATTAGGAATGCATCGCTCGGTAGAAACAACATCTCTTTATGCAGCACGTGCGGGTTACTGCAAATGACTTGAAAAATCGCCGCTGCTCCGCACGTAACCTTTGCTTGGGGTAAAATTTTACCGAGCGATGCATCCCGACGGGATGCAGGAAACAAATAAACAATAAGGTAATAAGGTGATATGTGTGTTATCTTTTGCTACTAAGGTTGTTTTGTTATGGAAATAAGATGGAAATAAGGTTTTTTTTGTTTCGGCGTTTCATTTTTTGTAATGATGTGCTGGTTTGTTACTGATACCAAAACGGTATCAAAACAACCTGAAATGTAAAGATATTTTGTTGATAATCAATTTATACAAATTGCATATTGATAGCAGGTTGGTATGAATAATCAGTCGCTCCTTAAAAATAAAAAAAACAGTAAACAAAAATATCGTCAAAGTTTCCGATAGCGTTGCAGATTTTGGATTGCCTGTGCAAACTCTGCTCCGATTGCTTATCTGCAAAGTCTGTTACGGGCGAAACCTGTAGAATCTTCGCAATTATGGATAAAATGTTTTTTTGAGACAACTTTCGATTTTCTGCCTGTATGATAAAGATTTGATTCGGTTGTTCAAATTTTCGGAATATCAGTAATTTCTTACAATAAAAAATTGGTTTGTTATAGACATTATTATCCGATATCTGGTCAATCGCGCATTTCCACACAGTCCATTGTTGTCGAGTTCAAAAATTCTGTTGCATTTGCTGCATTTCACTTTCAAAACAGCATCGTTTAAAATGTGCAATTTCGTCAAATCTATCGGACAGGTTCCGGCATAAGCGGCATAAGTATCAGATGTCATCATTCGGCAAACAATTATTCCGTGATCTTTGTATCCGCAACTTTGTCCATTGTTGTGATGACACGAATTTGTAATAGCAACTTTTCCCGGAGATGTCAATATCTTATTAAAGTCGGTGAGCGGGAAAACTTGAAAAGAAACTTCCTGAAACGGAATATTATTTTCGTATTTATCTTCGCTGCACGACAAAAACAGAAATAAAAAAGTTAAAAAATATATGTTTTTCATTCTCATGTCAAAATAAATTTATAATTTAGCGCTCTGATATTAATATTAAAAAACAAAGATAATGCAAAAAACACAAATACTACTGACAATATTAATAATTTTTGCGCTGATAACAGCATCCTGTGCAAAAAGAGTTACGATTTGCCCTATGGCATCCTGTTCTACGGAATCAAAACCTGCTGTGCGTTCGCAAAAATCGAACATTGCAGCATATTCGGATGAATCAGCATCAAAGGTCAGTCGCAAACCATTAGTTTCGCAGCGGCAGGATTCGTATCAATCTGTCAATAATCGGTCGGAATTGAAAAAAGAACAGCGTATGCGCGAAAAAAATACCCGTTACTGGGCAAAACAGGAACAGAAAATAACAAGAGAAGAAACCAAACGCGCTAAAAAAGAAGAAAAAGAATATCAAAAATATTTGAAAAAAGAACGTAAACGCCATTTACAATGGCAAGATGATGATGTAAGAAAACGCATAAAGAAAAATGAGAAAATAGCCCAAAAGGCAATGCGAAAAAAAACAAAATAAATTATGGATACAGATGATATTTTAAAATTGCTGCTAATAGCGCTGTTCCTGCTTCCCGGATTGTTTGGACGAAAAAAGAAAAAGGAAGAAAATCAACAGCCATACGCTAATAAACAGTACGAATATGAAGATCCGTTTGAAGATTTCAAAAGTTTTGAAGACGATGATTCATTTCAGGAAGAAACATTTGAAACACAGCGAATTCCAAGTCCTGTTCAGTTACCGTTACCGGCAATAGATGTAATTCCACAGGAAGAAGGATCATCGGTTTTTACAAAAGAACAGATAGAAGCGGCGCTTGCATCAATAGCAAAACAGGAATCGCATAAAGATGAAATATCTCAAAACGAAATAACAGATAAAGAAGATGATGCAAAAAATAACAACAGTGAATTTTTACGTGATTTTGATGTTCGGCAAGCTTTGATTTATGCCGAAATCATTAATCCTAAATATTTTAGATGATATTTATAAATCATTTAATTATCAAATAAAACATAACAGTATTAAAAAAAATTTTTTATATTTGACAAAATAAATTATCTTTGTAAAAAAAACATGGAGTTCCGAGTTGCTCGGGATTCTTTTTTATTAATGTTTTTGAAAAATAAAATTATGGCAACTGTAAATTACGTAACAGAAGAAGGATTTCAACGCTTACGCAAAGAACTTGAACAATTAAAAAACGTTGAACGTCCTAAAATATCGCAGCAAATAGCCGAAGCGCGCGACAAAGGCGACCTTTCGGAAAATGCAGAATACGATGCGGCAAAAGAAGCCCAAGGGCTTTTAGAACTTCGTATTTCAAATCTCGAAACTGTAATTGCAAACTCGCGGATTATAGATGAGTCGAAAATTGATATTTCGCAAGTGCAGATTATGACAAAAGTAAAACTCGAAAATCTTGCAACACACAGCGTGATGGAATATACGCTTGTAGCAGAGTCGGAAGCGAATATAAAAAAAGGAAAACTTTCGGTAAATACGCCGATAGCAAAATCACTGCTTGGCAAAAAAGTTAACGATGTGGTAGAAGTACAGGTTCCATCCGGTATTGTAAAATTGAAAATATTAAATATTTCACGATAAAATCAA
>JAIRKV010000270.1 GCA_031259935.1 Prevotellaceae bacterium
TCTCGTTAATAAACTGCAACTGTAACCGCCTGATTAAAAATTTACCATATCTCTGCGCGTTTTTCTACAGGCAGCGCCATTGGTGCATTTTCCGCAATATTGAAAGCATCGTACCATGCTTGAATATGCGGCATTTGTCCGTTTACTCTCCATTTTCCCAATGCGTGCGGATCTGATTTTGTACGTCTTAATATTTCCTCGTGGCGAATATTTGCCGCCCAAACTGTTGAATAAGCCAAAAAGAAACGCTGGTCGGGCGTAAATCCGTCAATATCGGGTAAAGGATTATCTTTTGTTGCTGATTTATACGCCTGATATGCTATTCGCAAGCCGCCATAATCGGCAATATTTTCTCCTAATGTAAATCGTCCGTTGGCATGAACGCCGGGCGCAACATATATGGAATCAAAATAATCGGACATGACTTTTGCGCGTTCTTCAAATCGTTTGGCATCTTCGGCAGTCCACCAGTCTTTCAGATTTCCATCTTTGTCGAACTGTCGTCCCTCATCATCAAATCCGTGCGTCATTTCGTGTCCTATAACTACGCCGATTGCTCCGTAATTGAAAGCATCATCCGCATTCATGTCAAAAAACGGATATTGCAATATTCCTGCCGGAAAACATATTTCGTTTGTTGCGGGATTGTAATACGCATTTACCGTTTGCGGTGTCATTCCCCATTCATCCCTGTCAACAGGTTTTCCTGCCTTGTTTAGCATATATTCATTTTCAAAACGATTTGAACGCTTTATGTTTTCATAATACGAATCTTTCGTAATTTTAAGTTTTGAATAATCACGCCATTTATCGGGATATCCTATTTTTACGTAGAAAGTTCTTAATTTTTCAAGCGCTTTTGTTTTTGTATCGTCGCTCATCCATTTCAATGCCGATATTCGTTCAGCCAGAACATCTTGCAGATTATGCACAAGTTGTATCATTCGTTCTTTGGCTTCAGGCGGAAAATATTTTTTTACAAACATTTGTCCGACAGCCTCGCCAAGTACTCTGTTTACTGCTGAAACTGCCCGTTTCCAGCGCGGTTGCTGTTCTTCCTGTCCCGACAGTATTTTACCGTAAAATTCAAAATTTTCGGCATAAAGTTCATCGTTCAAATATTCTGCAGCGTCATCTATAATTTTCCATTGAAGATATGCTATATGATTTTCCAGCGGTTCGGATGCGATAATGTTATTAACTTCCGTAATTGATTCTTTTTGAGAAACATTTATTTCTTTTATGTCTTTCAAATTAAAAGTGTTCAACATTATATCCCATTTTATTTCGGGAGCAGTTTTTTTAAGTTCGTCTATTGACATTTTATTATAATTTGCATACGGATCGCGCAGTTTTATTTTGTCGAAAGCTGCGGTTGCCAGCCGTGTTTCTATTTTCATAACGGCTTCCATATTTTTTTTAGCCTGCCCGTGCGAAAATCCCGTAAGTTCAAACATTTTTATTATGTGTTTTTTATATTGATCGCGTATTTTTACCGTATGTTCATCTTTATCCAAATAATAATCACGTTGTCCCAAACTGATTCCGCCCTGATAAAGTTGCAGAATATTCGTCGAACTGTTCATCATATCGGCATCAACAAAAACCGAAAAATAAGCGTTAACGCCGTTGAGCATTAAATAAGGAATAAGCGATAAAAGTTCGTTTTTGTCTTTCAAAGCAGCAATTCCGTTTAATTCTTCAACAACAGGAAAATATTCATCCGCATTTAGTTTTACGCTGTCCATTACCATGTGGTACAAATCTCCTGTTTTTTGCTCAACAGTTCCGTTTTCGTGTTTTGATAAGGCAATTTCCTTAATCAAATCATTAAGTTTAGTTCTACTGTCTTCGGCTAATTTGTCGAAAGAGCCGAATCTGGCATATTCGCCGGTTAATGGATGTTTTTTCATCCAGCCTCCGCAAGCGTACTGATAAAAATCAGTACCGGGATCTGCCGCAGTATCAATATTGGTAATATCAATTCCTGATATTAACCTGTTTTTTTTCGAATCGCATGATACTATCATAAATATTAAAGTAATAATAATAATAATTTTTTTCATCTTTTTATAATTTTTCAATTTGTTCTGCAAAAGTAATAATAATAATAATAATAATAGTAGTCCGATATACAAACTTTTATGTATAATTTAAAATAAAAAACAAAAAAATATGGAATTTAACACATAAATGCATCTATTGGATAAACGATATAAAATATGTTTAACAAATTAAACGGCATAAAAATGAAAAAAAAGAAAATTAGAAAACAAATTTTGCAGACAGATAATTTTGTTTTACGAGATAAAAATACAACAATTTAATCATCGATAAATAATCTCAATATCAGTAAATTGTATAAAAAACACAAAAAAATATAAACATAAATATAATATAAATTAAAAAAAATAAATAACTTTGACGCTTATACCGAATGTATTATCTACTGACAAACAGTATAAATGTTGAAAAAAATAGATTAAATATTAATATAATAAAAAAATTAAAAGTCATGGAAGCAAAAAAAACAGAAAAAGCGGACTTAGAGAGCAAAAAATTACTATTTTTTTGCATAGGATTGATACCTGTACTTCTCATTATGATTCTCATTTTTGAATCATCATCGAGAAACACAAGTCAAATAGAACTTGCCGACACAAGAGCGCTTATTGAGGAAGAAGAAATGCCTCTTCCCGAAGAAGAACAGCCGGAACCGGAGCAAGTAGTTCCTCAACCGATTATGTCGGATGAACTTAATATCGTTGACGAAAACATAGATATTAACACCGACATTGATTTTACATCAGAAGTCGACAAAAATTTTGCCATAGAAGCAGTTGATTATGTTGCAAAAAAAGTTGAAGAAGAAGAAGCGGCAGAAGAAAGTATTCCATTTGCGATAGTTGAAGAAAAACCTAAATTTCAGGGTGGCGACCAGAACACATTCCGCAATTGGGTTAACAGTAAGATAAATTATCCCGAAACGGCGCAGGAAAACGGTGTGCAGGGCAGAGTTATGTTGCAATTTACCGTTGACAAAGATGGATTTGTTAAAAACGTAAAAGTTGTGAGAAAAGTTGACCCTGATCTCGACAGGGAAGCAGTACGCGTAGTTTCGGCATCTCCAAAGTGGACGCCGGGTAAACAGAGAACAAAAAATGTTGCTGTCGTTTTCAACTTTCCCGTAGTTTTCCAGTTGCAGTAAACAAAATAATCGGATAAATAAAAAGGCTGCCTTTCCGGCAGCCTTTTTTATTGTGCATAATAATCAAGTCAATACTTGCGAACAAAAGAAGAAAAAGCCCGTCATTGCGAGGAGCGCAGCAAAAAGATTTAAAAATTTAAGAGCGTCATTGCGAGGAATGAAATGACGAAGCAATCCAGACTTGTGATTTGTGTTCTTTCTGGATTAAATCGTTGAGCTCCGCTGGCTTCGATTGGCAGTGCCGTGTAAAGTATAAAATTATTGCTTTTTTTGAAGTTGCCGACCTGTTAAAAATTCAACCAATTTTTCTATCGCCCTGCCTCGATGCGAGATTTTTGATTTTTCATCGAGCGTCATTTGTGCAAACGAAACATCATATCCATCCGCTTTGAAAACAGAAT
>JAIRKV010000027.1 GCA_031259935.1 Prevotellaceae bacterium
TAATTTTGTAGATATATGAAGATAAAATCTTTTTCCGACTATAAATCAGATGCTTCCAATTGGATAACATTGGCAGGTGGAGAGTATTACCCTGATATCCTCAAAGATGCTTGCAATCTCTACAAGCCCGTCTTGATTTTATTTGGGCAGCTTGTAAAATCTTCGGAATCGTCTTCCCGTCTTTTCCTCTCAATTTCAGAAGTTGCTGAAGCTTGGATGCGGGTACAGCTATTGCGGGTTTTCAAACGATATGTTTGCCCTAGTTTGCCTGTTGAAATGACCAAACGCAAAACGAAAGCCAAAACATTTGAAAAAGAATTTAATAACAAATTCCGCCCGATTAACGAAGTACAACAAGCATTTAGCAGCCGTCCACTAAAAGACGAAGCTATGTGTGCTTTGCTGTGGGAATACAAAGACAGGGGCAAGAAAGGTTACGACTTAACAGAACGCATTACTGCTGAATGGTTGAACGCTAAAATTTAACATTATGGCGACAGGAGTTTCAAAAACCAAGATGAACGGCAATTTGCAGATAAGCACCTCTGAAAACGGAAACTTTACTTACCACCCGATTTGGCAGAATGGAAGTACTGATAACCGTCTTTACTTTGGCGACAACCTTTCTGTTATGTCCGACTTGTTGCTCGATAAAGCCGTCAAAGGCAAAATCCGCTTAATTTACATTGACCCGCCATACGCTACTAACAGCGTTTTTCAGACTCGCAAGCAGCAAGACGCTTATACAGATTTACTGACAGGCAATGATTATGTGAGGTTTATGCAAGAAAGATTGCTGCTAATGAAAGAGTTATTGGCTGATGATGGCTCAATTTATGTGCATTTGGATTGCAAAATGGTATTTCATATCAAAGTTTTAATGGACGACATTTTTGGTTCTTCAAACTTTCGAGGAATGATTACCCGCAAAAAATGTAAATCAAAAAATTTCACAAAAAATTCCTTTGGCAATATATCTGATTATATTCTATTTTACACAAAGTCCAATAATGCCGTTTGGAGCAAGCAATTTGAGCAATGGACTGATGATAAAATTCTCAAAGAATATCCATTTATTGAAGAAGGCACAGGACGGCGATATAAGCGCGTCCCCATTCACGCACCCGGCATTCGTAATGGAGAAACAGGCAAAATGTGGCGAGGAATGACGCCGCCGGAAGGCAAACATTGGCAGTTCACGCCAGATAAATTGGAAGAATTAGATAAAAATGGTGAGATATATTGGAGCAGTACGGGCAATCCACGCCGTAAAGTTTATTTGGACGAAAGTAACGGTATTGCCGTACAGGATATTTGGCTTGACTATTTGGATATTAACAATCAAAATACGCAAACAACGGGTTATCCGACAGAAAAAAACCTTGATATGCTCAAACGCATAATTCTTGCTTCGTCCAACAAAGGCGATTTGGTAATGGATTGTTTCGCCGGTTCAGGCACAACACTTGTAGCCGCTGACGAGTTAAACAGAAATTGGATTGGTATTGACATTGGAAACGAGGCAATTAGAGTAATGCTTAATCGTTTTCAAAATGGCACGCAAACACTTGACGAACATATCGGCAATAAAAAAGAAATTGAGAAAGTGCCTGATTTATTCAGCAATAACAAAATTAATACGACTAATTCTGCTGTTCAGTATTTAACAAAAAAATTGATTGAAAATTATGCTATTTATGCCAATGGTAATTATTCGGGAGTAGAGTTTGGATTGCCTGAAAATAGAAACAAAATAGAATCGGAAGAATATGAATTTTCAAAAATATGATTTAGGACAACTGCACGGTGGAGAAATCGTACAGGTTACTTTACAGGGTAATGCTGCAAATGTAAAATTGATGGATAGTTCCAACTTTTCCAATTACAAAGCAGGCAGACGACATTCCTAATTATGGAGGCTATGTAACTCGCTCACCTCATAAAATCCCTGTGCCTCGTTCAGGACATTGGTATGTAACTATTGATTTGGGAGGATATTCGGGTACGATAAGGTCGTCAGTCAATATTTTGCCCGGTCTTCGCCATTTTGCTCAAATTCTACAATGTAGCAGCCAATAAGCCAATTTCTTAACGGTCGAAATTATTTTGTTGTCCCAATACCATATTGATTAAATTTTTTTCAAAGATAGTGATTATTCTTCTAATTCTCGAAAATTATGTGTTTGACAGGTACTTACCTTGCCAACTTCGCCCTCAACTCTTTCAACCGCCTTGCCGCCTGTTGATTATCCACTTTGATATACCTCATGAAAGCCGCCGGACTTTTATGCCCCGAAATCCCCATCCATACTCTGAGGCGGAAAATTTTCGGACATCATCACCCGATGCAACAAAACATACCAACAATTGAGATACATTGTCCATTACCTTATAACCCTCCGCTGTAATTTTGTCCCATTGAATTTAATATCATGAAAAATTAATGAATATGAACAAACTATTCTATTTTTTACTGTTTACTGCCTGCATCTGTCTGACGACAAACTGTAAGG
>JAIRKV010000041.1 GCA_031259935.1 Prevotellaceae bacterium
AAAACGTCATTGCGGGTGCAGCCCCAGGAGCAATATTAATCAGTTCATAAAATGTAGTTATCAATATTTCTAAAAATTACTAAACCGCTCCCGCTGCACTCCCTGCAATGACAATTAAAGATTTAAAGCACGTCATTTCATTCTTCGCAATGACGTGCTGATTTTTTATTCGTAATGAGCGACTGTGTAATTTTTAAATTTTTTATCCGTTAGTATATAATTCGTAAATTTTATACTAACTTTGCACAGTTTTAAAATATAATTGCATGAATGTAGAACATTACAAAGTACCCGAATACAGAATATTAGATGCACCGTCCTTTATTTGCGCCGTTTTTATGCCTGCAATTTTTTATGTTTGTTAAAATATGAAAGTAAAATTAATTCTTGAAAACGGCAAGCAGTTTGATGGCATATCGTTTGGCTACGAACAGCCCGTTTCGGGCGAAGCGGTTTTTAATACTGCAATGTGCGGTTATCCCGAAAGCCTTACGGACCCATCATATATCGGAGAAATTCTTTCGCTTGCATATCCGCTTGCCGGAAACTACGGAGTACCGAAAAATGACATTGGAACCGACGGACTGTCACGTTTTTTCGAATCCGAAAAAATTCATGTGCAGGCGCTTGTCGTATCCGATTATTCCGAAAATTATTCTCACTGGAATGCAAACGAAAGTTTGAGCAGCTGGCTTAAACAGCAAAAAATTCCGGCAATATCAAATGTTGATACCCGCGCCCTTACGAAACTTTTGCGCGAAAATGGCAGTATGCTCGGACAGATAGTCTTCGGCGATGATGCTCCCGTTTCCAAAATTTACAATCCCGCCGCCGAAAATCTTGTAGCCCGTGCATCATGCAACGGTATTATGCGCTACAACGAAGGCGGCGAATATAAAATAGTGCTTGTCGATTGCGGTGTTAAACACAATATTATACGCTGTTTGCTTAAACGAAACGTTGAAGTTATACGCGTGCCGTGGAATTATGACTTTACGCAGACCGATTATGACGGACTTTTTATTTCAAACGGACCGGGCAACCCCGAACACTGTACCGAAACAGTAGAAAATATCCGCAAAATATTGAATAAAAATAAGCCTGTTTTCGGAATTTGCATGGGAAATCAACTGCTGGCGCTGGCAAGCGGAGCAAAAACCTACAAACTGAAATACGGACATCGCAGCCACAACCAGCCAGTACAAATGCTTACCGACAAACGCTGTTTTGTAACCTCGCAAAATCATGGCTATGCCGTCGACAGCACTACACTGGGTAACGAATGGCAGCAACTTTTTGTAAACCTCAACGATGGAACAAACGAAGGAATTTGCCATAAAACAAAACCTTTCTTTTCGGCACAGTTTCATCCCGAAGCGGCAAGCGGACCCGTTGATACCGAATTTCTGTTTGATGAATTTTTGAAAAAAATATCCGAATCAAAAATATAACTTAATGAATAAAAAAACAAAACAACGTCATTGCGAGGAGCGCAGCGGCTAATAATTTAAAGATTTAAAGAAATAATAAACAAAAAAATTCGTGTAATTCGTGGACAAAAAACAGAGAACAAATAAAAATAAAAATAAAATGAAAACAGATATAATATTAGCAGGAGTCGGAGGGCAGGGAATACTGTCGATAGCGGCGGCGATAGGGCTTGCCGCAGTTGAAAGCAAACTGTTTATCAAGCAGGCGGAAGTTCACGGAATGAGCCAGCGCGGCGGCGATGTACAGTCGAATCTGCGAATTTCGGACAGGGAAATATATTCGGATTTGATACCTTTGGGACAAGCCGATATGATTTTGTCGATAGAACCGCTGGAATCGTTGCGGCATGCTCCGTATCTGAGCAAAAACGGAAGAATAATTACAAACAGTACGCCTTTTATCAACATCCCGAATTATCCGGATATTGAGGCGGTTCTCGGCGAAATCGGAAAAAATCCCGCCAACATAATCATTGATGCCGATACGGTTGCAAAAAATGCAGGTTCGCCGCGTTCGGTCAATATGGTAATGCTTGGAGCCGCATCGCACTTTATCAATATAGATTTTGAAAAAATAAAAAACGCCGTAGGCAACCTGTTTTCGGCAAAAGGCGACGGCATTGCAGCCGTCAATATCAAAGCGCTGCAGGCAGGACGCGATGCCGCAGAAAACGGCGCAGGCAAGTAAATTAACGGTAAATAAACTGAAAAAAAATAAATAAAATGATGAAAAAAATTTTAACAGCAGTAGCGCTGTGCATATTTGCAGTGCAGGGCATGTCGCAGTTGCAGCGGATTGAGCCCGAGTCTGTCGGCATGAACGCCGAAAAACTGAAAAATGCCGACATGATCATTCGCGAATCAATAGAACGCAACGAGATTCCGGGCGCAGTGCTTGCCGTTGTGCGCAATGGAAAAATGGCTTACATAAAGGCTTACGGCAACCGTCGGGTTTATCCCGATACCCTGCCAATGACAGAAAACACGGTGTTCGACATGGCTTCGGTAAGCAAATCAATGTCTACCGCAATTTGCGCAATGATTCTTCTGGAACGGGGAAAAATACGCCTGAACGATAATGTTCGCCTTTACATTCCGGAATTTAAAGGCTGGGAAAACGAAAATGGACGCCCGACGGATATAAAAATAATTGACATCCTTACCCATACTTCGGGCTTGCCGCCCTATGCCGATGTCGATGAGGTAAAGGCAAAGTACGGAGCGCCCAACAGAGATGGACTGATTGAACACATAGCGACATGCAAGCGCGATTTTGCTCCGAAAACGAATTTTCAGTACAGTTGCCTGAATTTTATCACGCTGCAGCGGATAATCGAAAACGTATCGGGGCAGGATTTGGACGTTTTTGCCAAAGAAAATATTTTCGACGTTCTGGATATGAAACATACCGATTATAACCCTGCGGGCGAAACGCTTGCGCTTTGCGCTCCGACGGAAAGGCAGGCGGATGGAAGCGTTCTGACGGGAAAGGTACACGACCCTCTGGCGCAGATAATGAACGGTGGAATTTCGGGAAATGCAGGCGTTTTTTCCAGCGCCGATGATATTGCAGTTCTTGCCGCCGCACTGCTGAATAATGGCAAATCGGTATTAAACGATAAACGCATTTTAAGCCCGCTGACCGTAAAATTAATGCGCACAGTACCCGAATCCGTTAAAAAATTCGGACGTACGCCCGGCTGGGATATTTATTCTCCGTATGCATCAAATAACGGCGATCTGTTCGGGCTGAATACTTTCGGACATACGGGCTACACGGGAACTTCGCTGATTATCGACCCTGATACAAATACAGCCGTGATTTTGCTGACCAACAGGGTTCATCCCGAAGACAAAGGCAGTGTGGTTCGTCTGCGCGCTCTTGTAGCAAATGCAGTGGCAGGCGCAATAGAAGATTTTTAACTGTTACCGTGATAAAAAGGCGTGAGCGGCTCGTTTCTTTCGCAATGCTTTACGGTATCAGTTTAAGGTTTATTCATAACATCATTTTGGCGGCTTATGCTTTCGTTGTGAATGGTATTAAGAATTGTGCGGATAAACGATTCGCTCAGGTCGAGCCGTTTTGCGCGCGACAAAATTCTTTCCATAATATTCCTCCAGCGCTGCTCCTGATAAATTGAAACATTGCAGGTTGATTTCAGTCTTCCTATTTCTTCGGCAAGTTTCATTCTTCGACTGAATAACTCGAACAGGTCGGAATCAATCTGGTCGATTTCCGAACGGAATTTACTCAGCGAATATTCAAATATTGAATTTTCGTAGTATTCGTTTCGCCATTTCAGCGAATCAAGCAGCACATTCAGTTCATCGGGCGTGATTTGCTGACTGGCATCGCTCCATGCGGCATCAGGGCAGATATGAGATTCAATCATCAATCCATCGTAATTCAAATCGGCGGCTGTTTGAGATACTTTAAACAGGTTTTTGCGATTGCCGCATATATGCGATGGGTCGCAAATCATTTTTATTTCGGGGAACTGCCGTTTAATATCAAAAATCAAATGCCATAAAGGCACATTGCGATATTCGCTGTATCCGCAGGTAGAAAAACCGCGATGTACAAGCCATATATTTTCTATTCCTCTTGTGTGCGCAATCCGTTCTATTGCGCCGGTCCATAACGACAGGTCGGGGTTTACGGGATTTTTTATTAAAACTTTAGCCTGACTGCCTTTCAATGCGTTTGCAATCTCTTTTACGCTGAACGGATTTACGGTTGTACGCGCTCCAATCCACACATAATCTACTTCATGCAAAAGCGCTTTGTGAACATGTTCGGCGTTTGCCACTTCAACGGCTGTGGGCAAGCCTGTGATTCGTTTTGCCGCTTTGAGCCAGATTAATCCAAGTTCTCCGACTCCTTCGAACGACTCGGGGCTGGTGCGCGGTTTCCATATTCCCGCACGCAAAATATTCACCTTTTGCGTTTCGGCAAGTTTTTTGCACGTTACTATTGTTTGTTCTTCTGTTTCGGCGCTGCATGGTCCCGAAATTATTACAGGGCGTTTCATCTTGTTAAACATTAATTATACATAAACTATAACTCGTTAATATCTTCATTTATTAAAACAGTGTCGGATGATCTTCTTCCAGTTTTTGCAGAATGGTTGATATTATTGCTTCTCTGAAAAATTTTGTTTTTTTTGTAATTTTATACTTGCAACAAAAATTCATAATAACTCCCATTTCCATGTCGTTAAACATCAAGGTTTGACGATGTATTCGTTTTGCTTTTTTTAAAACAGCAGGTTCTATTTTCTTTTTTTTGTTTGCCATGTTTTATTTTATATAACTGTTTCCTTTTTCTACCGCTTTGCTTATGTGGTCGCAAATATTTTCTTCGCCTATTTTGTCCGCCAGTCCTGATGTAACAAGCATTTGCCGCACGCGTTCGTTTACTCCCGACAGCACAATCACTATACCTTCGGCTTTCGACAGTCGATACAGGATTTCGAGATTTCGCAAGCCTGTAGAATCCATAAACGGCACTTTTCTCATTCTGATTATTCTTACTTTCGGTTTGTCGCCGATAACTTTCATGTATGCATCAAATTTATTTGCAATTCCAAAGAAAAAAGGTCCGTCGATTTCATAAACTTCAACGCCTTTTTTCAGAGCAAGTTTTTCTTCTTCGCGGTATATTTCCTTTTCCTGCGACAGGTCGAGCATATCCGTTGTAACCGACACGTTGCTTACTTCAATCATGCGGCGCATGAACAGCAGCATTGCAAGCAGCAAGCCTATTTCAATGGCGATTGTCAAATCAAAAAGTGTTGTAATCAGAAATGCGGTTATCAATACCGTTGCGTCCGATTTTGAGTTTCGCAGCAGCGACCGAAAAGTTCGCCATTCGCTCATGTTGTACGACACAATCACCAGAACGCCGGCAAGACAAGCCATTGGAATGTATTTGGCAAGAGGAACAAGAAAAAGCATTATCAGCAAAAGTACAGCCGCATGAATGATTCCTGCCACGGGGCTTCGTCCGCCGTTGTTAATATTTGTCATTGTGCGTGCAATAGCGCCCGTTACAGGTATTCCGCCGAAAAACGGAACAGCAATGTTTGCCGCTCCCTGAGCAATAAGTTCGGTATTTGAATTATGACTGTCGCCGATAACGCCGTCGGCAACAGTGGCAGAAAGCAGCGATTCTATTCCTCCAAGCATTGCTATCGTGAATGCCGAAGGCAGCAGTTGATTCAGTTTTTCCATTGACGGCAAGTCAAATCCCGTAAATTTTATACTTGCGCTCAAATCGGGAAATTTATCGCCTATGGTTGTTATTTCAGATATGTTTGCGTAATTTTTAAGCAGATACGTAATAGCCGTTACAAGCAAAATGGCAACGAGCGAACCCGGTATTTTTTTCAGAAATTTCGGAGTGATTATTATAAGGAAAATACTTAAAAAACTTAATCCAAAAGCCATAAAATTAATATTTCCCAGATTTTTAAAATATACTTCCCATTTCGAAATAAAATCTCCCGGCATGTTATTTATCGACAAGCCCAGCAAATCGTTTATCTGTGTCGAAAAAATAGTGAGAGCAATACCGCTTGTAAATCCGACAATGATAGGATAGGGGATAAACTTTATTATGGTTCCGAGTTTCAGAAAACCCATTAACATCAAAATAATTCCCGCGATGACTGTAGCCATAGCCAGCCCCGAAACTCCAAGTTCGGGATTTGCCACGATACCGAAAACAACAATTATAAATGCGCCTGTCGGTCCGCCTATCTGCACATTTGAACCACCCAGAAACGAAACGATAAATCCACCGATAATTGCAGTAATCAAACCCTGTTCGGGACTTACGCCCGACGCTATGCCGAAGGCTATGGCAAGCGGTAATGCCACAATTCCGACTATCAACCCTGCCATTAAATCGGCAATGAATTTGTCTTTTGTGTAATTTCTTAATGTTACGAACAGTTTCGGCTTAAAATTCAAAAGCATCTTATTTATTTTCAATTTTATTTTATAACCTGCAAATTTATATGATTTTTTCGAATTACATACAGCCGAATAAAATTTCTGCGTATTAATGCCGTCAATCTTTGCATCGGATTGTTTTGTTGCTTTGCTCTCCGTGAAACCGACAGTTCGATGTATCGAAGTACGCTAAATGCGAACGAAATCTTTTTTTTGCATTTTGCCGTTTTCGGCAAACAGAAAATAACCCTGTATTGCTTGCAGATAACTGTTTTTCGAAAATAAGAAAAAATATTAATTATCTTTTGGTATATTTTTCGTACATTTGCGCGATTTTTAATTTAAAACATAAAAAATATGATATTAATTGCCGATAGCGGTTCTACCAAAACAAGTTGGTGTGTGATTGATTCATGCGAAAATTATAATTATATTGAAACGGGCGGATTGAATCCCTGCCTTCAATCGGAAGAAGTTATTTTAACCGAACTGCGAACCAGTCTTTTTCCGAAAATTAACTGCGAAATAAATCGAATTTTCTACTACGGTACAGGAGTAACATCCGAAAAACAAGTGGTAATGACAGAAATTTTGAAAACGGTTTTTCCGCAGGCAACAACCGTTGAAGCGTGTTCCGATTTGATTGGAAGCGCGCGCAGCGTATGCGGAAACAGTGCAGGAATTGCATGTATTCTCGGTACGGGTTCAAACTCATGTCTGTTTGATGGAAAAAACATTGTTGATGCCGTCAGCTGCGGCGGATATATTCTTGGAGACGAAGGCAGCGGAGCCGTACTCGGGCGCAATCTGCTGAACGCTTTTCTGAAACGCGATTTATCGAAAAAAATTCACGATGATTTAGTGAAAAATTATAATTTGTCGTATGGATATATTGTAGAAAAGGTTTATAAAACGCCAATGGCAAACACGTGGATGGCAAGTTTCACAAAATATCTCAACGAAAATCAAAACGAAGCCTGTATTCGTAAAATTCTGTTGGAAAGTTTCGAGGCGTTTTTTGCGAAAAATGTTGAAAAATATAAGGATTATAAAAAATACAAAGTGCATTTTATAGGTTCGATAGCGTATCACTTCAAACCTTTACTGGAAGAAATTGCCAAATGCCGACAAATTACAACAGGCAATATAATTCAGGCGCCGATAACCGAATTGGCTAATTATCACAAAAATATTCGATAGACTGATAAAATTTATAATATTTACATAAATGCAAAAAGTTACAGAACAGCCGTCGCTTTATGACAATCTCGAGCAAATGAGTACTCGCGATTTGCTTGTAAACATTAACAACGAAGATAAAAGCGTTCCTTTGGCAGTAGAAAAATGTATTCCCGAAATTGAAAAACTTGTTGATGGAATTATTGCCCGCATGAATCGAGGCGGTCGTTTGTTTTACATCGGAGCAGGAACAAGCGGGCGTCTTGGCATTCTTGATGCTTCCGAAATTCCGCCTACTTACGGAGCGCCGTTCGAATTAATCATTGGACTTATTGCCGGAGGCGACACGGCGCTTCGCCGCGCAGTTGAATCGGCTGAAGATAAAATCGATGGAGCATGGAAAGATATGGCTAAATATAATCCCACAACCGACGATGTGCTGGTCGGAATAGCAGCATCGGGAACTACTCCTTATGTAATTGGCGGATTACGCGATGCCCGAAATAACGGTTTACTTACAGCAAGTATAACCTGCAATCCGGATTCGCCTGTAGCTGCCGAAGCTGAAATAAAAATTGAAGTTATTGTCGGTCCCGAATTTGTTACGGGAAGCACTCGAATGAAATCGGGAACAGCACAGAAACTTGTGCTTAACATGATTTCGACAGTAACGATGGTACGACTTGGAAAAGTGAAAGGCAACAAAATGTTTGACATGCAACTTTCAAATGAAAAACTTGTTGACAGAGGAAGCCGAATGATAGCAGAAGCAACAGGACTGTCATACGAAGAATCAAAACGAATGTTGCTGCTGTACGGTTCGGTGCGCACTGCCGTAGATGAATTTTACAAATCGAAAAAATAATATTTCAAATTAACAATATTCAAACCGAATGCATAACGAACTTCCATCAATATTGCTGAATGCTGCCGCAGATGAATTTGCAAAACTGCCGGGCATAGGTAAAAAAACCGCTCTGCGTTTGGTTTTACATTTGCTTAAACAGCCGGTAGCAGATGTCGAAAAATTCGGAAATTCATTTATCAAACTTCGCAATGAAATAAAACATTGTAAAATTTGCAATAATCTTTCGGATAACGATATTTGCGAAATCTGTTCAAACAGTCGCCGAAATAAAAGCATAATTTGCGTTGTCGAAAGTATTCGTGATGTTTTATCTATTGAACAGACACAGCAATACAGCGGACTGTATCATGTTTTGGGAGGAATAATTTCGCCAATGGCAGGAGTGGCGCCGAGTGATTTAAATGTTGATTTGCTTGTACAGCGCATTAAAAACGAAAATATCAAAGAAATTCTGTTTGCGCTTAATACAACTATGGAAGGCGAAACGACATGCTACTATCTGTATAAAAAAATATCCATGCTCAATATTGAAATCACAACCCTTGCACGCGGCGTAAATTTTGGCGATGAGCTTGAATATACCGATGAACTTACTTTGGGAAGATCAATACTTAACCGACAACCCTTTATAAAATGAAATCCTTAATCGTAAAACATATTAAACAATGAATGCAACAATTTTATTAATCACATTTTTTGCCTACACGGCATTACTTTTTTTCATAGCGTGGGCTACTTCGCGCAAATCCGACAATCAATCTTTTTTCACGGGAAACCGAAGATCAAACTGGTTTTTAGTGGCTTATGGCATGATTGGCGCATCGCTGTCGGGCGTTTCGTTTATGTCGGTACCGGGAAACGTTTACAACGAAAATTTCTATTATTTGCCCATGCTTCTTGGATTTATTGCAGGATACGGAGTTATAGCCTTTGTGCTTTTACCTTTGTATTTTAAAATGAATTTAACGTCGATTTATACCTATCTTGACAAACGTTTCGGAAATTTCAGTTACAAAACAGGAGCATCGTTTTTCATACTTTCGCGATTGCTTGGCGCTACGGTACGCACCTTTCTTGTTGTTTATGTTCTGTATAATTTCGTTTTTCAAAATATGGGAATACCATTTTCGATTGTAGCAATAGTTTTTGTTGCAATTGCAATTCTGTATACAATGCGCGGCGGCGTAAAAACTATTGTGTGGACTGATACGATGCAAACCACGTTTATGATTGTTGCAATAGTGGCGGCAGTTGTATTTATTTGCAGCGAACTGAACTGGAGCTTTGGCGAAATGATTTCAAGCGTATTCAACGATAAACATTCGGACGTATTTAATACCGAATGGAGTTCGAGCCGAAACTGGATTAAACAGTTCATTAGCGGAGCAATAGTTCCGATAGCAATGACAGGACTTGACCAGGCAATGATGCAAAAAAGCCTCAGCTGTAAAAATATCGGCGAAGCCAAAAAAAACGTAATAACATCTGTTGCAATGATGATTCCCGTTAATATTTTATTCCTTATGCTTGGCGCAATTCTTGCAATATATGTTGGACAAAATCCACATCTGCTCGAACTTGTCGGCACAAATGCCGACGGCATTGTCGAAGCCGATAAAATATTTCCTGTGGTAGCATTTAGCCTTAAAACAATTGTAGGGATTTTCTTTTTTATAGGATTAATTTCGGCGGCTTATCCCACCTGTGCAAATGCCCTGACATCGCTCACAACATCAAGTTGCATAGACATTTTGAACATGGAAAAACGCGAATGGGACGAAAAAACAAAAAAACTGATACGCATGATGGTAATGTTTTTGCTGGCAACGCTGTTTGTTTTACTCATTCTTATTTTCAACGATATGAAAGGAGATGCCGTAATAAATATGGTTTATCAAATTGCAGCATATACATACGGACCATTGCTCGGACTGTTTATGTTTGGAATACTTACCAAAATAAAAGTTATCGACAGAGCCGTTCCTCTTATTTGCATAAATGTTCCGATTCTGTGTTTTATTATAGAAAAATACGTTTTCAGTTTCGGATTTTCGCTTATTTTGGTTTGTGCTACGCTTACTTTTGCAGGAATATTAATTTTTTCAAAAAGAAATACAAATTTGTAAAAGAACTAGCAAAAGCCTGAATAAAAACCGCCAAAACTTGAATGTTAATAACTTGTGGATAAAAAGATTTTTATAAAATTGCAGATTTTTGTGCTTCATTATTTCATTTTATGCAATGACGTGCCGGGTTGTTGGCTGCGGAGTTCCGCTTTTTTTATTCGTAAGGATTGACGACTGTAATAAGCAACTTGCAAATATGCCAAATTTGAAAGGCTTTTGTGTCTGCTGGTTAATTTTGCCTGCAAAAGTTGAATTATATTATCGTTATGGCTTCGCTAATCACCCAGCCCTGTTCGCCATTTGGTAATTGAATTTTTGTCCATTCGTTGAAATTTTCTCGTACTAAAACTTTTGTGCCTTCGTGTAACAAAAACATATCTTTTCCATTATCGTCGGGTGAAGTTTTGGCGGTAAGTACAGGTACAAAAACTATTGCTCTGTCGTATTTGCGCAGATTGTTTTCTATCAATTTACATGAAATCGACAGGAGTAAAAC
>JAIRKV010000173.1 GCA_031259935.1 Prevotellaceae bacterium
TTTCTGTCGGTTTTGTTTTGACATAAAAGCAAGCAGCACCTCATTGCGAAGCGATTTAAAAATTTAAAGAATTAAAATGAAAAAAGCACGTCATTGCGAGGAATGAAATGACGAAGCAACCGAAGCGAAGCGGAGCTCAACGGAGTTAATCCAGAAAGAACACAAATCACAAGTCTGGATTGCTTCGTCATTTCATTCCTCGCAATGACGAACACAAAGAGGAAAAAACCCGTTCCTGTTTTGCCGACTTTTAGCCTGTATACACGGTATTTTTATTCGACAATTTGCTTTGCGAGCGAAGCGAAGCAATCTATAAAAAAACCTAATTGCACAAAATGAAACACCGAAACACAAAAACCTTATTTCCACCTTATTTTCACAACAAAACAACCTTGGTAGCAAAAGATAATATACACCGCCAACCTTATTAGCTTATTGTTCATTTGTTTCCTGCATCCCGGCGAGATGCATCGCTCGGTAGAAATTTTATCGCAACCAAAGGTTACGTGCGGAACAGCGGCGGTTTTTCAAGTCATTTGCAGTAACCCGCACGTGCTGCATAAAGAGATGTTGTTTCTACCGATATTTTATCCCTAACGGGACAGGCGTCATGGCGAAGAGCATTTAAATATTTAAGAATTTAAAGAATAACATAGCGATAAAACAAAAAAATATCCCGTAGGGATAGAATATTGATATAAAAAACGGTAGCGTACACGCCGCGCGAATTGTCGACGGCATTGTTTCGCATTCCGTTAGGAATGCAGGAAACAAATGAACAATAAGGTAATAAGGTTGGATGTGTGTGTTATCTTTTGCTACTAATACCAAATTGCTATCAAAATGCAATTTGTATAAACTGATTATCAATAAAATACCTTTACATTTCAGGTTATTTTGATAGCGGGTGAGTATAAGGTTGTTTTGTTTTTGAAATAAGGTGGAAATAAGGTTTTTGTGTTTCGGTGTTTCATTTTGTGCAATTACGGTTTTTTTTATAGATTGCTTCACTGCTTCGCAGTTCGCAATGACGAACACGAAGAAGAAAAAATCTGTTCCTGTTTTGCAGACTTTTAGCCTGTATGTACGTAAAACACAGTATTTTTATTCGATAATTTACATTTATAAATGTTTATAATAAATGATTTCACCACTTTTTAAGGAGCGACTACTTAACTGCATGCAGAAAACACATCATTAATTCGGTATTGCAGGCTCAATTTATGTGTAAACAGCAACGCTTGCTGCGCATTAAAATAATCTGAAAAATAATGGTTTGCAGTTTGCATAACGCACAAATAAACAGTCTTGCAAACTTTATTTATTTTTTCCTACCCGATTTTGCAGGAAATTGAAATTAATTGACTACTTTTGTGATTGAACTTGAAATTTTTCGTTTCCATTATGATTGTTTGTAAATTAAATGTGAAAATACGGAAAATCAAGATTTTTCAAAATAAATACAATTATAATATGTTAATAATAAAATAATTATAAAAACAAATACATTTTTATCATGTAATAAACATAAATTTATAGAAAATGAAAAAAATAAGGTTAATATTGATTTTTGCGTTAATTATCTCTACTTTAAACGCACAGGAAAAGAAAAAATATCGTATAGTCTGCATGGGTTTTTACAATGTTGAAAATCTTTTTGATATTTACCACGATAATGGTAAAAACGATTATGAATTTCTGCCCGACGGTTCCAGCCAGTGGACAGAAGAACGCTATCAGAAAAAACTGAAAAACATATCGGAAGTAATATCCAAAATTGGCATCAAAACAGTTCCGGGCGGTGCGGCGGTTATGGGATTGAGCGAAATTGAAAACCGTCGCGTTCTTGAAGATCTGGTTGCAATGCCGCTGATAAAAGATAAAAATTATCAAATTGTGCATTACGAAGGACCCGATGCTCGTGGTGTTGATGTTGCATTAATTTACCAGCCTGCAATTTTCAAACTTGTATCAAGTCGCTCGGTTCGTTTAACCGTTCCTCGCGAAAAAGGATTTTTTACGCGCGACCAGCTTCTTGTTTCGGGAATCATTGACGGCGAAACGGTTCATATCATCGTAAATCACTGGCCATCACGCAGTGGCGGCGAAAAACGTACAAGTCCGCTGCGCTGTGCCGCCGCCGACCTTACGCGCAGCATTGCAGATTCAATAATGCAAATCGATCCTGATGCAAAAATCATAGTCATGGGCGACCTTAACGATGATCCTGTAAACGAAAGTATTGTAAAACACCTGCGCGCCAAAGGAAAACAGGAAAATCTGGAAAAAGGCGACATGTTCAATCCGATGTACAAAATGTATAAAGATGGCGTAGGCTCGCTCGCTTACAGAGATGCATGGAGTTTGTTCGATAATATTATAGTAAGTCAGGGTTTGCTTGGCGACGATAAAACAACTTTTAAATTTTATCAGGCAAAGGTTTTTAATGAAAATTTTCTGGTACAGCAGTCGGGAGCATTCAAAGGCTATCCGTGGCGTACTTATGCAAGCGGCGCTTATCACGGCGGATATGCCGACCATTTTCCGGTGTATATGTACATGATAAAAGAAGTGAAATAAACAGTATGTTGCTGCAATTGCAAATGAAAAAACCTGAATGTTAAAATACAAATTTATAATTGCGATTATTCTTGCTTTTTCTATTATTTTCATTTCATGTTCGGAATTACGCAAAGCCGGTTATGTTGATAAAATTCCTAAACGGCAGAAATATGCACTTTCGGGAAACGAATTTATAGAAAAAGCAAGAAAACTTGATGCCGAACAACGCGAAAAATTAATTTTAGAGGAAATATGTTCAGGCAATTTTCCGAATTTTATGCGAAAACTTGTTACCATAAAAACAATGGCAATTATTGACGGAAAATTTACGGAAGCAAAATATTTTGTAATGTCCGACTATCTGATGACAGGCAGCGATGATGATTTTATAAGACTTCCCATGCAACCGAAAACTGCTCAAAAAATTGCGGATGAATTTGGTTTTTTTCTTTCTACTCCTAAAATTTGCGATGATATATACAACAATGCAAAAATAAAATTAGAACCTCATCCGCTGTCTACTGCGCGCGACAATTTCGACACTTTTGTACAACATAATAAAATTATTGAAAATCAAAGACGTCAACGCAAAGGATTGATTGCAGGAATAAAAAAGGATGTTGTAATTACAGGCGCAATGTCAAAAAATCCAAAAACCGGCAGAGTTGTAATTTACGGTTGGCACAACCTTGACGGCAAACCTGTTCAACCTGTTTATAGCGGACATGTTGATTGGTATGTAGATTACAGTCATGGAATAAGGCTTGTTTACCAGACAATATTAATTAATGGAAAACCGATGAATTATTGCGATGTATTAAATGACGACAAACTGAGTATATTACTTTGCAACGAAGACGATTGCACCTGTTTTAAATATCATGTTGAATAATGAATGAATGAAAAAGCAAAATATATCATATAGTTTTACCATACAGCAATAATTATTCAATAACAAACCAACACGTCATTATAAAAAATGAAATAACGAAACACAAAAATCTTTTCTACCTTATTTCAAAAACAAAACAACCTTATACCAAAACAGTATCAAAACAACCTGAAAAATAAAGGTATTTTATTGATAATAAATTTATACAAATTATATTTTGATAGAAGTTTGGCATGAACAGCAGTATGCCTTTGTACGCTGGACATCCATCCACAGATTTGCCACGTTTTTTATCAATTTCTTTTTCCGGCGCCGACCAGTCAATAAGTATATTGATATGCTTGAAAAACACATTCTTACGAACACGTTTTTCCACATAAGTGTCACTAAAGCTCATTTGTTTTCTTTTTTTGTTATACATGACGCAAAGATACACGAAATTTTCCACATAAACAAATTATAATCACCTAAATATTAACATTTTATCAACAATTTCGCCTTGCAAAGGTTTCATCTTTTTCATTTTCATTTTCATTTGATTTTTTTGTTTGTTATTATTATGTTTTGTTTATTCGTTGAGGCAAAAAATGTTTTGCCCTTACGTTTGTTATTTTCGTCCTTGCGAGGGCGTCAGCCCGAAGCAACCGAAGCGCAGCGGAGCTCAACGGAGTTAATCCAGAATTATTATTTTTTCTATAAATATTCTATCCCTTACAGGATATTTTTATTTGTTTTTTATTCATTATTAATCATTTTAATCATACAAATCAAAGTTCCGACAATTTTTTCTGGGTTGCATTCCGTTAGGAATGAGCCGCTCGGTAGAAAACGACATCTCTTTGTGCATCACGTGCGGGTTACGGCAAATGACTTGAAAAACCGCCGCTGCTCCGCACGCAGCCTTTGCTTGCGATGAAATTTCTATAAATATTCTATCCCTACGGGATATTTTTTTGTTTTTCATTCATTTTTAATCAGTTTAATCACACAAATCACAGTTCAGACACTTAAAGACAGATTGCAAAAATCTGTTCGATTTACGCATGACAAACAATAAAAAAACAGGTCGAATTATTCTAAAAACTTCGACCTGCTTCCTGCTGTTTATACTTCGCGCGGCATAAATTTGAAAATTGTTATTCTGTTCAAAAAAGTGAAAATTCAAAATTATGACAACATCTTAAATTTTTTCTCGTTTCATAAATTTAAACCGATGGAAGTATGCCATGTTTCTCAATTACTGTTTTATAAAATAAAAAATGCAACCGATATGTTGAATTTATTGTTTCTCCATTTTATATCCGAAATTTCTGAAATATTTTTGAGCGCCCAGTTATAATTTGCGCTAACCTGAAATCCCAAAAATTCAACACCGGCGCCAACGCTTACGCCCCAGTCGGTTTTGTTTATCTCTCTTTTGGAAATATCGTTCCTGTTGACGATATAACCAAAATATAATCCTCCTGATATATAAGGATTTACCACAGGAACATTGAATTTGTATAAAAGATTTACAGGAACTTTAAAATAAGACATTTTAAATTCCTGTTTCGTTTCCGTATCCATATAAGCAAGCGTGTTTTTTTGTGTTGAATAAAGAACCTCCGGCTGTAAATGGAGGTTGTCTGTTAAATGAATCTGTGCAACTGCGCCGAGATTCCATGATGTGGATTTATCTTTTTTTAATTGATTTCCCACATTGCCGCTTATGTCAAAGTTTTCAAAATCCCAGCCGCCTTTTATGCCGAGTTTGAACTGAGCGCTCGTTTCAAATGAAATAAACGCCATTAATGCTATAAAAACAAATTTTTTCATAATATAAATTTTAATTATTAATAAAGTATGAGGCAAAGATACACGAAATTTACAGATTTCGCACAGGCAAATGAAAATTACAACAAAATTTACAGAAAGAACTCTTATAAAAATTTAATATTTACTAAATTTACACATAAAACGTTTAATAATCAGTCATTCTTTAAAAA
>JAIRKV010000196.1 GCA_031259935.1 Prevotellaceae bacterium
TTGATTGTTGTTGCGATAGAAACCGTTCCCGAAGTAAATGCTTCTATATATTCGTTAAATTCTATCTCGTTTGATTTTTGGCTGCATGCAAGAATGTTCAGCAATATGAGTATTGATAATAAATTTTTAATTTTAGACATGACATGTAATTTTATTTATTTATAAAAGCAAAATTATACATTTTTTTGATACAAAAAAAATATTATATCGAATATTTTGGAAAAATGATTTGCATGAAAATAAAATACAATTATGATTTGAGATGAAAAAAATGGTTAATTAATTTGAAATCATACTGTTACATTCCAAATTTTATGTTTTATCCATCAATGAGCGGCTATATAATAATTTCAGGCAAACTGTACGGCTGTATCTTTTGTTAAATAAATCAACAATCGTTAATCAGGTAAACGGCTATAATTAAAAGCATTAGACAAAGCCAAATTTTTTATCAACATTTTATGTTTATAACGATTAAATTCTGACTATTAATTTTGAATTGGAAAAACAAATAAATTATATGTCGAAAAAATACACAAAAAAAGACGAAACAATTGATGTAAAAGATGTTGGTTTACAACTTGGTAAAGTGCCGCCACAAGCGTTGCAACTCGAAGAAGCCGTACTTGGTTCTATGATGATAGAACAGGATTTATTTATTGATTTACAAAACATTCTCAAACCTGAAAGTTTTTATAAAGAATCACATAAAAAAATATACGGCATAATGCAGGAACTTGCTGCTGCACAAAATCCTATAGATTTATACACTGTTATCGAAAAACTGAAATCACACGATATTTTAAACGATGTTGGAGGTGAAACTTATTTGGTTGAACTTACAAAAAAAGTTGCATCAGGCGCACATGCCGAATATCATGCGCGCATTGTTGCACAACGGTTTATTCAACGCGAGCTCATTCGTATTGCCAGCAATATTCAAAAAACCGCATTCGACGAAACGCTTGATGTCAACGATTTGCTTAATGAAGCACAGCAAGAAATTTTCAGTCTTGCCGAAGGAAACATTACCCGTGAACCTCAACGCGTAAATATTGTTCTGCGCGAAGCGATGGAAGAAATCGAACGCGCCAAAGACAGCGAAGCCGGCGTAAGCGGAATACCTTCGGGATTTACATCTATCGACAGAATTACCAACGGCTGGCAACGCTCCGATTTGATTATTGCCGCTGCTCGTCCGTCAATGGGAAAAACGGCATTTGTGCTTACCATGGCGCGAAATATATCGATTGAACACAAAATTCCTGTTGCATTTTTTTCTCTCGAAATGGATTCCGTACAACTCATTCGCCGATTAATAGTCAGCGAATCAAAAATACGTTCTGAAAAAATACGCAGTGGAAATTTGACCGAAGCAGACTGGGCGCATCTCGAACGAAGTATAAAAGGTCTTACCGAAGCGCCTCTGTTTATTGATGATACGCCTGCGCTGTCAATCTACGAATTTCGCTCAAAAGCCCGCAAATTGAAAGCCTCACAGGATATTCAACTGATAATAATAGATTATTTGCAACTAATGTCGGGACCTCCGGAATTGAAAAAAATGCGCGAACAGGAAGTTTCAGCAATATCACGTGCATTGAAAGCAATTGCAAAAGAACTGAAAGTTCCAATTATAGCGCTATCGCAGTTAAACCGTTCGGCAGAAGTAAGCGGCAACAAACGTCCGCAACTGTCGAATTTGCGCGAATCGGGTGCAATCGAACAGGATGCCGATTTGGTTCTGTTCATACATCGCCCCGAATATTATGGATTTAAAGAAGGCGAAAACAACGAAAATCTCGAAGGTATTGCAGAAATTATAATTGCAAAACATCGTAATGGCGCAACAGAAGATGTTCAGTTAAGATTTATCAAGGAAGAAGCGCGATTTGCCGAAATTGAAAATTACCAACTGATGCCTCCGCAAATATATACAAAAGAAACACGCAAGGCAAACCTGAGAGATGTAGATGAATCAAAATTCAGAGTCAACGACAGAGTAGAAGCAAATTACAAATATGAAAGCGAAGATCCGTTCCTGTAATACATGCTAAAAAATAAAATTTACGGCAAAATCAAATTTTTGATATTATGAAACCTTTGCAAAAGTTCAATGAAGTTGATTTGTTGAAAAAAATTTGAGTTTTTTTGTTGGAGTTGATTTTTGATACCGTTTTGATACCAATACGCTGTGGACAGGAACGTCGTCTTCAACGTTCAAATTGCAGAATCGCACTGCAGAGAAGCCAGGTGTCGAAAATTTTTATAATATGGTGAAGAAATCTTTAAATATGCTATAAATATTTTCAAAAAATTATTTTGCATTAAAAATAAACACTAATTTTGTAAATAATAATTTAAATTAATAAATATGACAGCAAAACGAAACTTCATTACAGCATTGTTATTGATATTATTTGTAATACAGGGATTTTCGGATGATTCAAAAACAATAAAGGCGGCATTGAAAGATGTAACCATATTTTTCAACGGAGCAGAACTTACTCACACAGCATCGGCTCAACTTCTAAAAGGCGAAAACGAAATTACAGTTGCAGGAATAAGTCCTGTGCTCAATCGCAACAGTTTGCAAATCAAAATCAATGATGGCGTTATTGTTTCTTCTTTCGAATATTCGATAGATTATTTGGAAGAAGAAAAACAGAATACAATAACTGAAAAAATTAAAGATTCGCTGAATTTGTATAACGATAATTTAAC
Organism: Prevotellaceae bacterium; assembly: GCA_031259935.1. Lineage (GTDB taxonomy): Bacteria > Bacteroidota > Bacteroidia > Bacteroidales > UBA932 > JAIRKV01. Next base: position 2,725 of record JAIRKV010000196.1, read on the forward strand.
AAAAATCACAACAAATATAAAAACTAATAATGATATGCTGACGCTTTTGAAACAAGGTGTTACACATAATGTTACTGTTGCCGAAAAATCGTTGTCAATAGAAGAATTGAATAAAAATTTAGATGTTTTTCAAAAAAAATCGCTTGAATATGCCGATGTAATAACAAAA
>JAIRKV010000217.1 GCA_031259935.1 Prevotellaceae bacterium
GCAATAACAAACTGCTTGAACTTTGGCAATCCTTATAATCCCGAATCATACTGGCAGTTTACAGGCGCAATAAAAGGCATGTCGCGAGCCTGCGAATATTTCGGCACGCCGGTTACAGGCGGTAATGTCAGTTTTTACAATCAAGCCAGCATCGACGGAAAAACAGAATCGGTAAATCCTACGCCGGTAATAGGAATGTTGGGACTTTTGAAAAACAAAAAAAACCAAATGACGCTTGCTTTTCGCGAAAGCGGAGATGTTATATTTCTGTTAGGAAAACCGGTTGAAGATATTGCATCATCCGAATATCTGTATTCGTATCATAAAATTACCGCTTCGCCTGTCCCGTATTTTAATATCGAAGAAGAATATAATTTACACCAGACTTTGCAACATCTTATAACAAATAAGTTCATTTGCAGCGCTCACGATGTTTCGGATGGCGGATTATTTGTTACTTTGGCAGAATCGGCAATGCCGCTGAATTTAGGCTTTGATGTAACAACAGATGAAAAAATCAGAAAAGATGCCTTTTTGTTTGGCGAGTCGCAAGGCAGAGCGGTTGTTTCGGTCAATGCAAAATATATTGAACCGTTTATTGAATTTATGAAATCCCAAAACCTGCCTTACGCTAAACTCGGAACTGTTACGGAATCGGAAATAATTATTGATGAAAAATCGTTTGGCAAAATCAGCGATATAAAACAAATCTATGATACGGCAATTGAAAAAATCGTAGAAAACAATTAAAAACTCAAAAAGAAAATAATGGCAAATAAAAAATATGTATCAAAAATGTTTGATGATATTGCCGAACGATATGATTTTATGAATCATGTTCTGTCTTTCGGCGCAGATAAATTTTGGCGCAAGCGACTTGCAAAAGAATTGAAACGCTACAAACCTCGAAAAATACTTGATGTAGCAACAGGCACAGGCGATTCGGCAATAGTTTTGCTGCAAACCGATGCCGAAGAAATCATTGGCGTTGATATTTCAACAAAAATGCTTGCAAAAGGAAAAGAAAAATTAAAGAAAAAACGGCTTACAAACAAAATAGAACTGAAACACTGCGATGGCGAATCGCTCGAATTTCAAAACAATTCGTTTGATGCTGTAAATGTTGCCTTCGGAGTTCGTAATTTTGAAAATTTAGACAAAGGATTATCCGAAATTTATCAAGCGGTGAAACCTAATGGAATAGCAACCATACTGGAATTTTCGATGCCCGAAAATTTTATTGTACGACAAATTTATTCCATATATTTTTTCTACATTTTGCCGCTTATAGGACGATGTTTTTCGCGAAATAAATATGCCTACAAATATCTTCCGCAATCGGTAAAATCATTCCCAAAAGGCAAACAGTTCATACAGCATTTGCAAAATGCAGGTTTCAGGCAAACGCGACATATACCGCTTACATTCGGCGTTGCCGAAATTTATATAGGAATTAAATAACTGCTGTTCCCGTTTGTGAAAAACAACAGCAATTTACAAAAAAATATATTGCTGATACTGTGATAATTATTATATTTTTTTTCAAAAAAAATTAAATAAATTTGCATAAAGTAATTTATTTTTTGTAATTTCGCAACAGTTTTTAACCGACATTAACCGACTTCGTGTCGTTAAAAAATGATTTAAGAAGTCGTATTAAAAAACAAAAAAGTTATGGATAATAAATTTTTCACATTCATCAAACCGTATTTGTCGTTTATCGACAGCGGTAAATTGTATCGTAAACCATTTTACTGGTTGTACGCAGTATTGGCTGCAGTTAATTTACTGCTTCCTTTTTATTTTTTGTATGAAGCAATAGATATGGGCTTTTTCAATGGAAATGCAAAACTTATTTTTGCATTGATGCTGAATTGGTTAGTAATACTTGTTGCTGCCTGGGTTGGCGCTCAAATTTGGTGGGACAGAAAAGACAAAGTACAAAACACCTCATCCGAAGGCGCTGATTTTCCGGCAACTCCCGTGATTTCACATCTCATCCAAACTCTTGGCGAATGTTTGGGAACATGGGTAATTATCGTTGGTTTCGGATCTTCGCTTTTTAACTGGATCTTATTGGGAGGCTACGGTTATTATGGATTGCCTAACGGTTTTATTCCCATGATAATCTCTCCTGTTGCAGGTTTTCTGATAATTGTTTTCGCGCGATTAATTGCAGAACAAATCAGAGCATTGGCAAGTATTGCAAACAATACAAAGAAATAAAAAAATTTCTTTAAAATATAGTTGAGACTGCTTTTTCAGACGAAGCAGCCTCAATTATTTTAAATTGCCGAGCATTATTTTTAATTTCATATTTTTACCCGTGCAAAGTACAGATTCTGCCAAACAGAATGTTTTGTTTACTTTTGCAACAAATTTAAAATTACAAAAAAATGAATAAAAAAGGTTTTGCAAGCGATAATAATTCGGGAATACATCCTTACATTTTGGCAGCCATCGAAAACGCAAATAAATTTCACGCCATTGCTTACGGAGATGATGATTTTACACAAACGGCAAAACAAAAATTCAAGCAACATTTCGGAAACGACGCCGAAGTTTTTTTCGTCTTCAACGGAACGGCAGCCAACGTATTGAGTCTGAAAGCAGCAACTCGACAACACAACGCAATTATTTGTTCCGAACTTGCGCATATAAATGTTGACGAATGTGGCGCTCCTGAACGATTTACAGGTTGCAAACTCTTGATTTGTCCGACAAAAAACGGCAAAATAACTGTTGATGAAATTGCAAAACATATTCACGGAACAGGCTTTCAACATCATGCACAGCCGAAAATAATTTCAATTTCGCAACCTGCCGAACTCGGAACAGTTTATTCTGCCAACGAAATAAAAACCATTGCACAATTTGCTCATGCAAACGGTTTGCTTTTGCATGTTGATGGTGCGCGCCTTGCCAATGCTGCGGCTTCGCTGAACATGGAATTTAAAGAATTTACAACTGACTGCGGTGTTGATATTTTATCATTCGGCGGAACAAAAAACGGAATGATGTATGGAGAAGCCGTAGTTTTTTTGAATCCCGAACTGTCCGAAAATTTTATGTACACTCGCAAGCAGGCAATGCAACTCGCATCAAAAATGCGGTTTATTGCAGCGCAGTTTATTGCATATCTGAACGATAACAAATGCATCGAAACGGCAAAACATTCCAACGAAATGGCAAAATTGCTCGAAACAAAAATCAAAGAAATTCCGCAAATAAAAATAACGCAAAAGGTAGAATCAAATGCTGTTTTTGCGCTTATTCCGCCTGAAATTTATGAAGATTTGCAAAAAGAATATTTTTTCTACCTCTGGGACGAAAAAAATTATGAAGCGCGATGGATGTGTTCGTTTGATACGACCGAAGATGATATAAACAAATTTGTGAAATTAACACGCGATTTAATAAATGGCAACCATGGCAACCGATAATAAAATGTTTTCAAAAATAAAAACAGTAAAATATTTGGCAATGGTTCGGATTATTCACTAATTTTATTTGTAATTATCTATTAATGAATATATTAATATTATCAAAGAACGATTATTTACGTGTAATTTTACCGTTGATAAGATTTATGGTTGTCTGTTTTCCCGATTTGTCTTTAAATCGCAATCGCGCAGGCTTGTAAAGTTTTTCAAATTCGACATTTACGGGAATCTTTACCGTTTCTTTTACAACTACGCGGTCATAACCTTTTCTGTTGTAAATATATATCTTTTTATCATCAAATGCAACCAAATAATCTTTTGCATCCATTCTCAAAAATTGTATGGGAGATTGCACAATTCCTTCTGTTTTAGGAATTTTCCATCCCTGTATATTTTTTCCATCGGTATTGTACAGATAAATTTTTTTGTTTGTGCATGCAATAAAAATACGAAAATCGGATGTGCGATCGTAAGCAAAAACCGATACGCTGTTTGTTGCGGCAGCAGGCAATATTACAGGAAAGCCGCGCAAAGGTTTTCCGTTCAGGTCAATCAGATAAATTCTGTTTTCGGTATTGAAAAGCAAACAGGCAATTCCTTTGTTAAACGGATTTATTATAAAAACATCGCTTTCTATTTTTTCATCTGTATTTATTGTCCACAGCGATTTTGCATTACTGTCGATTAATTCCGCCAGATTGTT
>JAIRKV010000259.1 GCA_031259935.1 Prevotellaceae bacterium
TTTCCAACTTATGAACAGGTTGAAACAGGGAATCGAGTCGACAAATGAAGAATGGATATAAATATTTGACACACAAGATTATCGTGTGTCGGCAGGGAAATCTGACTTGCGAAGTCGAAATTGAAACCCGAAATGCACAATCCGCTAACGCTTATAAAACTGTATAACAAAGCCGTAAAAAACTATAATGAATACGTTTTCAGCGATTTATTTATGTCATACATCAACAAACTGGAAAAAGAAAATTTTAAAAGTAAAAATTAATGTATTAATAACAATACAAATAAATAATTGACCTGCAACAGATTAAAAACTGTTTTTATGCACAAAAATACTTATATGCATTTCGCCGTGAAAGCAGCGAAACACACGGTTCCAAAATATTAACAGCAACATTTTGAGAACGATATAATTCTAAACCAAAATATTATAGTATAGTTTTTATTGATTTTCTCTTATGCGTATTGAAACTCCTATTTGGTTTTCGGGAGAAGCATCCGGAGTAATTCGATTGATGCGAATTTCAAATAAATTTTCATGACCAAGTTGTAAAAACTTGTAAATCAATTTATTTTCTCCTCGCGGAATATAACCGAGTTTTACATCGTGAAAATAAATAGCAACTGCGTATGTATCGAATTTATTTTCAGGCTCGACTTTTATCTTTAATTCCGAACCGATTTTTAATTCATAAAACACATCTACTCCGTCGTAATACGAAAATCCTGCAATGTGGCAATTTAAAAAATGTCTGTCTGTCATACTTTTTTCTCCTGTTATTTAATTGTGAATATTAAAATTTTTGCAAAGAAACGATGTTATTTTGACAACTTTTGACATATTGCAATCTTCTGCAAAAAAATTATTCTTTTTTTCATATATTCCTTAAAATCATCGGATTCTAAAATTTCAATATCATGTAACAATCCCGTAACAAAACGTCCTATTCCTTCGTAACTGCAAACATTTGTTTCGAGAATCCATTCATTGTCGGATATTTTCGTAAGATATTGTTCGGATAAGGGATATTCTTCGGTCAAAAGCGACATGGACAGCAAACCTAACCGTAATTTTATAAAATATTGGTTAAAACTGCTGATACGGAAAATATCAATATAACCGCTTTGATGTTCATTTTCGTATTGCCACGACAAAGGCAGAATTTCAACTTTTTCAATTCGCTTGACTTTGAAAAGTTTGTTTTTCTTTTTCTCCATGTCATAAGCCCATATTTGAATGTAGTTGGTTGTGAATGCAAAAACTTCGACTTTGCGATTACGGATAACTTTACTGTTTGCCGATCGGTAATTGTGCAAAATGACTTGCTGCTTGTTTTCGATTGCTTCAATCAATTTGTTTACATTGTGCGAATCTTTGGTGTGTACTGTGGTATGAGCAAGTATTTTATAATCATATACAGTATAAAGTTTCTTTTTGAGATTTTGTTTAAGCAAATTATTTTCATCGATACTTTCGATGGCGCTTTTCAGAATGCAGGCTTCTTCTTCGGTAAAGTGAATCAGTTGGCTGATATCTTTAAAATATTGCGAAGATTTGTCTATTCTGATAAAATCTCCCCGTTTTTTAATAACAAATCCTGCTTCGCGAAAAGTGTCGATATACCTGTAAACTGTTCGAACCGACATGTTTACTTTGTCCGACAAGTCATTGATTGAATATGAAACATTGCCTGTCAACATTTTCATTAAACGTAATAATCGCTCTAATTTCGGTTGATCCATAATAATAATTTTAAAAAAGTTCAAGTTGCTGATGTGGTGTTGAAATTTCTTTTACTTTCTTACAGTAAAACAGTTCCATTGAGCCAAATTGTTTATCCGTAATGCACAGAATACCAACATGTCCTTTTTCCGGTAACAGTGTTTTTACTCTTTTTATGTGTACATCTGCATTTTCTCTGCTGGCGCAATGTCGTAAGTAAATTGAAAATTGAAACATGTTAAACCCGTCTTCTATAAGTTTTTTGCGGAATAAAGAATGAGATTTTCTATCTTTTCGAGTTTCGGTAGGTAAATCAAAAAATACCATTATCCACATGATTCTGTATTCGTTAAATCTGTTCCACATGCCATATTATTCATGCTATGTTTCAAAACCCGGATATGCAATCTTTCGATTTTCACCCAAATAACATTTTGCTAATGAGGCTGTTGTCTGTCCGGCTGCAATCATTAACGGACTTCGTTGTTCATTTATAATCACATCTGTTACAGGAATATTCAGCATTTTCATTTTTATTTCTTTGGATAATTCTTGAAAATTACTTCCGCTGTCTGCTATTTCTATTACCAATTTATCTACAAATGGTCGATATGGTTCCATAATATCATCAGCCAGACAATATGCATTATAGCGATTGTGATGATGAATCCCCAAAGTTGGCAATAAGCCGCTTGCAACCAGCGAGCGGGCAATAACAGCTCTCAATATGGCATATCCGTAGTTCAATAAATTATTGGGCGGTAAACCTTCGCGATTACGGGTAAAATTTTCGATGTCGGGAAAAAGATTTTTCCAGTAATATGCTGCGGCGCGTGCTTCCAAATTATCACTGTCGCCGCTTTTTACTTGCCGTTCCCATGCTAACATATTGCGAATAACAGCATTACGTTTACTCGCTAATACGTGCGCCTGATTTTTTATTTTTGCCTGAATGGTTTGCTGCCATAATTGCTTTTTCAACGGAAGCGATGCTTCTGTTTGCGCCTTAAACCGTTCGGTTTGTATAGTATTGTTACTCAATGGAAGATTAAGTCCAAAAGGCATGTGATTGCTGTTGCATGTGATTAAAGCGCAATTATTTGACAATAATTCTTCTATTAGTCCATGAGTAATTGTTATCTGCCTGTTATCCAAAACAATAACTCCAATGTCTTCAACAGGAATACTTTTTATGCTATTTTCTTTAAATGAATCAGGCAACGAATTATTCTTCTCTATTTCAGGAAGTTTAATAATCAGTTGCCTGTTTCTTACGCTTAAATAAGCAGGATTTTCAAAATACAGAGTTTTCTTTATCATGATTGTTTCTTTGCGAAAACGCCATCTCTTTCTGTATCAATATTTCCACCGTCATATCCACATACTCCCATGCGAGGAGAATTTACAATCGGCAAAGCCGCATAGTCTTCAAAATCTTCACATTTTTTTGCATGTTTTTTCGCGCATTTACTGCAAAATATACTGTCCTCGTCCCAGTCGTGCACAGTACATATTAATATGGCAGGTTCTTTTTTGCATGTTTCGCACAGCCATTCGAGCGGTTCATTACGCGAAAGTAAAACGATTTTTTCGTCGGCTTTTACAGGATATTCTTCCATAACAGTTAGCAGAAGTTCGGTCGAACTGCCGAAATCATATTTATATTCCAACTTCAATCCTTTATAAAAAACTTTGTTTGTTTTCCGCCGCATGGGAATTTCGCCTTTTAACTCTTCCATAAGGTTTTCGTATTCTTTTATCTTGCCTTTTTCTAATAATTCTTCCACTTCAAAAACGTTCCACATGCCGCCACCGGGTTGACGCTTTTGGGGCTTGGTAAATGCGCTCAAATGGTCGCAACATTCGAGCCATATTCCACGGAGAAAATCATCAATATTTTTCATTGTTGCGCTACCGTCCACCCAAAGTGAAAGGAAATAATACGAGTAGCCCCAGCTCGGATTGGGTTCTACTTTTAGCAGATACGACTGTCCTGCCGTATTTTCTTTTGCTTTCTGTTTTAAATGGCTTTGCAAATGGCGGTTGATTCCTGCTTTTGCAAATGTTTCGCCACAAAAAAGGCACTTGCCTTCTGATTTTGGATTCTGTTCCATTGTTTTGATTTTTTTAATTTATGTTATTATTTATAATTAATTTAATTTTTTCCGTTTATTTCTGTGATATTGCCTAAACGGTCAATATTTAATTTGATACAATACTTTTTTATAGATAAACCATCAATATTTTGATATGCCTCTTGTGATCCAAATTCTTTTCCTTTTACTAATGTATTGGCAACAGAATGTTTTATAAAGTAAATTTCATTTCCGCTATATTTCGTTACATAGTAGATGTTTTCGCTTCGCACTGTTTTATCACCCCAAAAATCTTTATACAAAGGGCTTTGCGGATCGGTAATCACTTCTTCATTTCCTTTTGGCATGTATATGGGGTCGCCTTGTTTTAAGGTAAATAATAACTTTGCCCTGTTCTTTTCTTCAAAATAATTTTTGAAAAATTGTTCTTTGTCAAAAGGCTTTTTATCGGTAGATTCGTTAAAAGCTGCTTTCAAAAGATTGGTCGCATCGTAGAACGTGATAATATCAAAAATCCTTGTATTATCTTTCTCCATAACAGCAAAAAGATAGTTTCCACCGGTTGCGACATAGAGATTTTCATTAAACGCCTTGCCTCTATTCAATTTCTGCAGAGCATCCTCCGTTTCTGCCTGTCCTTTTTTCTTGTTGATTTTTTGCGGATCTCTGTAAAAAATCTTTATTGACGTAATAGGCGTATGAGGTTTTAAATTCCCGCTATTATCTTTCTTATCAGCCAATTTTTTGTTCAATGCCAATATTCCTTCGGCAGAGAATGCTTCTTCTTTTTTATTGTCAAAATCATTTAAATGCTGTTTAATGACTGTTTTTAGATATTCATTAGCTATTTTATCTATAGTTTTTTCGGTGGCAAATTTTTTACCTGCCAATTTTGATAACGGGATTCTATATGTTTCAATTCCCTGACTTTTACCGTACAATGTGCCCTCGTGCAGTTGCCCGCGTATTTTTATTTGTAATTTGCCGGTTTTTTGAATATTCCCACTTTTATCTTTTCGTTCTTCATATTGTATTAATAATTTATCTTTGGTTTTTTGTGAAACAATTATCTGCCGAATTGCTTTTTCTGCATCTTCGGGAAAGCCTGCCCAAGGCATATCAATGCTTTTGAATTTTTCAATTTGTTTGAATATTTCATCTCTTTTTTGCTCGTCCAAATTGAGAATTTCGTCTAATAATTCGGAAGGACTTCCTTCAAAATCGGGTAAAATTTCTTTTTTATGGTTATCTAACCACGTTTGAAGTTCTTTATTGAGGTCATTCAGCCGTTTTACATGCGCAGGTTCGGTGCAGGCAATTACTAAAGCATCAATAGCATGGTGTCTGTGATCAATGCGTTTACTCCAATTTTTGATAATCAATTTATTGTTTTTCTTTTGCAAAAAATTTTGGTTGAAAGACTGCAAGAAATTTTCTTTGCTTAACACAACATCGGTAAAAGGAATATTTATTTTTTCATATTCTTTCCTTTTTTTCTCTATTGAAGCAACATACTTTTCGTATTCCGACTCAGCAAGTAATGGCTGAACTTTCTCATACCTAGATTTTAATATTTGCTTGAATTTTTCCGTTAATCCCCATTGATTTCTCAAATAATCGGTAACTCCACCTGTTGTTGTTTTTACATTTTCGTTGCCGACAATTTTATTTAATTCTTCTTTAATTCTTACGGATATGTATTGTGTTTCTTTTATTTGTCTTGTTACAGGATCTTCAGGAACTTTTGTTGCCAGTAAATTTTTTCTTTTTGCACCGTTAAACGTTTTGTTTACGTGTTCAATAAATTTTTCTTTGGAGAATACCTTTGGAATGGACGAGCCTATTTCAAAATATTCCATTGCTGTTCGATTACTCTTTTCTCGGTTTATTTCTGTTTCAGCGATTACCTTGTTTGCGAATGAATCATCAAAATACCTCGATTGTGGGATTATATGGTCTTTATCATATAATCCTTTATTAAATAAACTACTTAGGGGAATTGGTCGACCTGTATAGGGAGAAACATGTCCTTGTTCTCTCCAAAGTCTCATTTTTTCAATTTCCGATTTTGAAGGGTCGCTATATTCTTCAATATATTTTTCTTCCAAATTTTCCTGTGAAGCCCAAATTTTGTATTTTTCTACATTTGCAAGTGTTATTTCTTGATGCAGTTCCATCAGCAAATTTTTAACTTCTTCATTGATATTTTGATTTTTACGGTTTGTATCATATATTTCTTTTCGTCTTTTAATATTATTTTTCAACTCTCTTGCCAATTCAAGCCGTATTTCATCGGGTTTTCCGTAAGTTTTCCAAATATCTTTTACAACCATCAACGATTCGTTAATCAGTTGTTCAACTAAGGGATTTCTCAAACTTCCCTGTTTTAATCTTTCGATTTTTTTATAATCATCAATTCTTTCGTTTTCAGCATATTCTTTTGCTGTATGTTTGCCATAAACTAATATAGTGGCATAAGCGTTTATAATTCCACCACACGTCAGTACATCCACATTATTTTCCAGATATTCCTGAGCGGCTTTTTCAAATGGGTCGGTTACTTTTTCATTTAATAGATAGGTGATTTTTTCGTTAAGTGTTTTCGAAAGTTCGTTGTTGAAATATTTTCCACATCTCACAAGCGGCATAATTTTTTCAATGGATTCAAGACTGAGCAAAGCGTAATTTCGGCTGAATTTTATTTTGCTGATATGAATAGCCGTTTGTTCCGGATTGGAAATTTCACCGGAGTATTTTTTTATAAAAGTAAGCACCTTTGAAGTTCGGTCACTGCTAATTTCGTACTCATTGCCTTTTGCATTGTACAAAATGTCCCACAATTCAATTTGCCTGTTTTTGTCCGGCAAACCAAGCTGATTCCAAAATTGTTCGCCTAATGCTTTTTTGAGTATTAACTTTGTCTCATCGCCTTTCAGTTTTGCTTTCGGATTCATTCCGTTGAGAAAATCTATGCCGTCTCGAAGATTATACTCTTTTTTTAATTTATTAAATACTACACTGAAACTCATTTCTTTCTTTTCCTGCAACTCATCAAAAATCCATTCTTTTAAAGTCGCAGGAACAGGTTTGTCTACATATATGTATTTCTTTTCACCTTTTCGATTGATCCCATTTTCTATTTTTGTGTTAATCGTCAATTTGTTGATTTGTTCCCAAATCTTATATTCCTGAAAAACGGGATGGCTTTTAGCAACTGCTTTTTTGCCTTTTTCAAACCGACAGTCTGCAATAAGATGACTTTGGTCTTTTAGTTCTCTTTGATAGTAAATAATTTGATTTCTGATAACATAATAAAGACCTTTTTCAAGTCCAATTTGCCGATACTTTTCTTGCGTATTTTTTGCTCCGGGGAAAATAAAATTGAGTATTTCCGATAGTTTTTCTTGTGGACAATTATTCAAGAAAGGATATAATAATTCCCCGTTTTTATTTTTTGCATTTGCTTGAGTTTTCCATATCTTATCAAATTCTGCTTGATAGCGCGATCGGAGAATTACGTTGTTTCTAATTTTAGCCCATTTGTTTTCTTTCAATATAGAAAGGAAATATTCCGACAGATAAACTTCCCTGCCTTCTTTTTTGGATAATTCGGTCAATTCTTTTTCCAAATTTTCCATTTTTTTGCGCCAATTTGTTTTATTGGGCAATTTAAATGTTACAGTCTCTCCATACTTTTTCGATACAGTAATACTTACAAGAAATTCTAAGGATTCTCCTGCTTTCAATATGTCTAAATAAGAATCTCCGTCTAAAATTCCATCTTCGGTTTCAATAGAAACTTTGTACTTGTTCAATTCTTTATTTTTGACCATAACCTTTTCAGGTTCAGATAAAAATAGTACTTTGCCAAAAGTTACATAACTTTTATTCCCTTTTTCATTGTCAGTATTTTCGTCATCATTTTGTTCTTTTTCAGGTTCATCTCCACCGCCGGAATAGCCCCGAAGTTGATTAAACAAATAAAGGATTTTCCCAAATTCTTTGAGGGAAACAGGTGCGTTTAATGCTTTTACTCGCAGTTCAAGTAAATCAAGTGCAGTATATTGTTTCTGCTTTTTATTAATCGGCAGAATTGAAACTCTGTCGAGTTTCAGCGGATTGATAAAAGGTTCCGATAGATTAATTTGTTCGGGTAACATGCTCAATTGTTGCAAAACATAAATGAGTTTATTCCTCCGTTGTTTGTAACGTTTGTTGAGCTTTCGTATACCACGGGCAATTCGTCTATTTGCATTTTTTGTTTGGGCTTGTCCTTGCTCAAATTTGCTCAATTCCTGCCCCATTGGAATAATTCTGCTTCCAATTCCTGAAATTTTTTCTTTGTCAATGTCGACCAGCGCCCAGCCTATGCTGTTTGTGCCAAGGTCTAATCCGAGTATATTTTTCATAAAAAATTTTTTTATAAATTAAAAATGCAAATTTAACAAAAATTATTATCTGCCTTGCATCTTTTTCAGAAAAAACATATATCTTTGCATTTAAATAAAATTTTTGAAAACAGTACATAATACATTTTGTTGTTCAAAATTATTATTTTTACTGTTCATGATGTAAAAAATACAAATTTGAAAGCAATGCACAATAAGGATTATTCCGTTGTGAATGCATTTAAAACGGAGATGAAAATCTTCGTTTTTTTATATCTGTTCCTTTATATTTATTATCTTTGCAATTTGCAAATTTTA
>JAIRKV010000053.1 GCA_031259935.1 Prevotellaceae bacterium
GCCTGATAATGACTTCAATAAACTTATACGCGACCACTGGTCGGTTGAAAATAATTTACACTGGACGCTTGATATGGTTTTCCGCGAAGACGAACAGCGCAAAAGAGCCAATCATGCCGCCAAAAATTTTTCTGTGGTCAGAAAAATCGGACTCAACCTGCTTAAAAAAGATAAAGGAAAAGAATCATTGCGTACAAAACGCCTGAAAGCCGCCTGGAGCAAAGATTTCCTTATTAAATTGATAAAAATTTAAATGCGTTGACCCCAGGGTCAACGCATTTAAATAACATATAACACTTATAATCAAGGTATTACAAAATGAGATTTTTCTAAAATTTCCAATTGTAAAATACTTATAATAAGGTTGTTATAGAATTAAATGCGTTGACCCTGGCGTTGACCCTGTTGTTTTTATTCGACAAAATTTATATCTTATCTTTATTGTTTCTTTTATTCGTAAAGAGCGACTGATTATCTGTCGGCATTTATTCGTTTTTTACACTCAACTGTATGTAAACAGGAAGATGGTCGCTTATTCCGCCGTTATACTTCATTCCTGTGTATGTTCGTTTTGGTTTTTTCCCGATATAGGCATTATCTTTTTCAAATAAATACGAAGCCTTGAAAATTTTAAAATCCGACGGAATACAGTTTATTTTATTGGCTTCGTTCAGCATATTTCCCGATACAAACATTAAATCAATCAGTTCCCAAACTCCCTGAAATTTAATTGTACCTTCGCCTTTTTCATATAATGATAATGCAAGATTATACAAATCATGTCCGTTTATTTCGTCGAAATTATCTTTTGCCTGCATGATTTCTGTTACGGATTCGCTGTTCGGCGTATCATTGAAATCGCCCATAATCAAAATATTTGCATTGCTGTTCGCATTCATAATCGAATCATATAAACGTTTCAATTCGGTGGCGGCAGCGATTCGGCGTGGCTCGCTTGTTTTGGCGCCTCCCCGCTTCGACGGAAAATGACTGACGAAAACATGTAAAGTATCGGCTTCGCAAAAAACACCTTTTGCGTAAAGAATTTCGCGGGTTTTGAAATTTTGCGAAACAGCATAAAAATTTTTATCCAGCAATTTAAAATCATTCGGATTATAAAGCAAGGCAACATCTATTCCTCTGCTGTCGGGCGAATCGCGATGAACAATCTGATAATTGAATTTTGCAAGAGGAGTTTCGTTTACGAGCTGGTTCAGCACAAAACGATTTTCAATTTCGCACAAACCTGCAATCGAAGGAACTTTTCCTTCGCCTGCGGCAATTATAATTTTAGCCAAAGCATCCCGTTTCGACAAAAATTTTTTCCATGTCCAGTGATATGAACCTGCCGGAGTAAAATCGTCATCAAGCGTTTTATCATCATCGAATGTATCGAAATAATTTTCGGTATTGAAAAACATCACTCTAAACTGCGATATTTGGGCATTGATATATTCGTTTGATTTTAAGAATATTATCAATATTATTATGGATTTCAATAAAAATTTCATAAAAAAACATATTATTTAATGCAAAATTAGAAAAAAAAATATAATTTTGTAGTCTGTAATGTAATTCATATTAATATTCTATCACCATGAAAGATATAACACAAAGATTTTCAAAGACTGCAAAAAGCATGCAGCGTTCAGCAATCAGAGAACTGTTGAAATTTACAAATAATCCCGACGTCATTTCCTTTGCAGGCGGATTTCCTGCACCCGATTTATTTCCCATAGAAAAAATGAAAGAAGTCGCTTGCGAAGTATTGGACGAAGACGGTGCAAAAGCCTTGCAATACGGCGAAACGGAAGGCGATTTGAAACTTCGCAAACTGCTGGTCGAACGTTATAACAGGCAAGGATTTAACATAGATGTAAAAAATCTGGTAATAGTAACGGCATCTCAACAGGGACTTGACCTTGTAAGTAAGATTTTTTTGAACAGAGGCGACAAAGTTGTGTGCGGATTACCATCATATCTCGGAGCGTTGCAGGCATTCAATGCTTACGGCGCAAATATGATAGGAATACGCTACGATGCTGCGCTTGACAGCACTTTGGAAGTTCTGCAAACATTGAAAGAACTTCCGAAATTTATCTACACAATTCCCGATTTCCAAAATCCTTCGGGAGTTACAATGAGCGAAGCAGACCGGCGCATGGTTCTTCGCATTGCGGAAAAATACGATGTTCTGGTAGTCGAAGACTGTCCTTACCGCGAAGTGCGCTTCGATGGCGAACATATAAAAACCATGTACGAAATAGACAATTCCGGACGCGTTATTTTGCTCGGCACATTCTCCAAAATTTTTGTTCCGGGATTTCGTCTCGGCTGGATTGTTGCACATGAAAAGATAATCGATAAGATTGTAACTGCAAAACAGTCGGTTGATTTATGTTCGCCTGTGCTTGACCAGAAGATAGCGGCAAAATTTTTAGAAAAAGGCTATCTTGACCAGAATATTCCGAAAATAATAGAAAATTATCGCCGCAAACGCGATGGAATGATTGCAGCATTTGAAAAATATATGCCCGAAGGCGTTCAATGGACACGCCCTGAAGGCGGACTGTTTTTGTTTATCACGCTTCCCGATTATATGGATGCTAAAGATCTGTTTGATATTGCGATTAAAGAAAACGTGGCATTTGTGCTTGGAAATGCGTTTTTCTGCGATGGATCGGGAAAAAACACAATGCGCATAAACTTTTCATATATGTCGGAAGAAATGAATACCGAAGGAGTAAAACGTCTTGCAACGGCAATAAGAAAGTTAATGAATTAGGATTTTTAAAATTATGTTTTTAGAAACCGAAATTATCCGTTTACGTCCGCTCGAACCCGAAGATTTGGATATTCTGTACCTGTGGGAAAATGATGTAAATATTTGGAACGTAAGCAATACCGTTGTTCCATATTCACGTTATGCACTTAAACAGTATATCGAAAATTCATATAAAGATATTTTTGAAACCGGACAGTTACGGCTGATGATTGAAGACAAAACAGACAGCAGCGCAGTTGGAACGGTTGATTTGTTCGACTTCAATCCGATGCATGCGCGAATTGCATTTGGAGTGCTTATATATGCCAAAAACAATCGCCGTCAAGGATTTGCAACTTCAGCGCTGAACCTTATAACAGATTACTGTTTCAACATTCTGCATCTTCATCAAATTTATTGTAACGTTGATGAGAACAACATAAAAAGCATAAAAATGCTTACAAATACAGGCTTTGATATCGCAGGAACAAAAAAACAATGGATAAAAACAAACAACGGCTGGCAAAACGAAATATTGTTTCAAAAGATTAATCCTAAATCTTAATTCGTCGCTCCTTAATAAGCGCTGAAACATTTATTAAAAATATTTATAAATGCAAATTGCCGAATAAAAATACCGTATTTTACGTACATACAGGCTAAATTTTGGTAAAACAGGAACAGGTTTTTTTCTTCTTTTGCGTTCGTCATCCTATGTTTGCAGAAAAAAACGGAATGATTAAATTTTCATTAATAAAAATAAAAATGAAAATAAACCAAATAATAATAAACGACAGAAAAAAGGGAAGGAAAAAAATTAAGCCCGTCATTGGCACAAAGATGCCGTTCGCAAAGCTAATTCCCTTCCCGC
>JAIRKV010000059.1 GCA_031259935.1 Prevotellaceae bacterium
CCTGAAAACATGTTTCAAAAATCAACTTTGACAAAAAAACTCAAAAGTTTTTTCGATAAATCAAGTTTATTGAGGTTTTGCAAAGGTCTCAAGGTTTGCATGGGACGAAAAGAAAGAAAAATACACAACAAAAAAAGAAGTTGAAAAATCTGATAAAAAGAGGTTTGAAGAGTTTTTGAAAAAAACAGAAAAAAAGTGAGGCTACATGGGGTAGCCGGGGCCCATACAGCCGCCGATGCTGCCTGATGGCTTGGACGTAAAAAAAAGCGCGTCTACAACGGCTAATGTAATTGAAATTGGAAAACAATAAGCAAAAATGGTAT
The DNA here is from genome assembly GCA_031259935.1 of Prevotellaceae bacterium. Taxonomy (GTDB): domain Bacteria; phylum Bacteroidota; class Bacteroidia; order Bacteroidales; family UBA932; genus JAIRKV01. Next base: position 324 of record JAIRKV010000059.1, read on the forward strand.
AACCGAATAACATATGAATAATGACGCCAATAATAAAGATAACACCAGCAAGCAGGGCAAGAGCGTTGCAGATTGCAATTCTTGTTTCCTCCCGCTTTTTCCGTTTTTCCTCCTGTATTTTTTCGTTAGTATTCATTTTGAAAATTTTTGCAAATATAAAAAAATAATTTTACATGGCAAAAGAAGTTGAGATACCTGCATGAATGGATTTATATTATTGATTATTAAAGATTTAATAAAAAATTACAACTAAGTACAATCTGCTTGTTATCAATTTATTGCAGTATTTACAGGTAATTATAAGGTACTCATTTTCCAATATATATTATCGAGGAAAATAAAATTCAAATGTTTTATCTGAATAGCAAATAATTATACGCTCCACTTCACGATTATTATATTTTAATTCCGATTCAGGTAAAATATCAATTTTTTCATCATTATTTATCTTGTTTTCTTCGATATTTGCATTGATTTTAGAATTGTCAGCGTTATCAATTATTTTAGATGCCGATGAAAAAAAATGGGTGGATTTATCATCAAAAAGTGATTGTTCTTTTGGTATTTTATACATTTCACCGATACCTGTAATCAACCATTCTGCATTGAGTTGAGGAAAAGATTTCAACATTTTTTGAATAAAATCGAGGCTGGGTTTATTTCGTTCCGAAATTATATGCGAAATATTTGCAGGCTGTACACCAATAATGTCGGCAAAACGTGCGGGCGATAATTTTTCCACATTCAAAAAATTTATAATTCTGTCTTTCATAATAATCAAAAATTTTGTCATTAATATTCAAAATAAATCAGATTACAAATGTAAATAAAATTTACTTTACATTTGTAAATCAGGTTGTATTTACAAATGTAAAGTAAATGAGAATTATTATATATTTACATTTGTATAATGCACTTTAACTATTTATAAATTTTATTTAAATAAAATATGTATTTATCTTATTATAATATATTTAATATGCATAAATATTAAGTATTAATACGGAATTAATAAATATATCGAGAAAAATTTGAAATTATTTAATTTTTTTATTTAGATAACAGTATATATAATATTGATAATTAAGTAAATATATTACAAAAATATATGCATTTACATTTGTAAAGAATATCAAACCCTACTGTTTACATTTGTGAATAAAATTATTTATATAAATGAAAAATTTTTCTTCCAGATGTTAAATTAATCGATTTTACATTTGTAATGTAAATAAAAAACCGATACATTTGTATATCGGTTAAAAAAATCACTAAAACTGTAAGCCGGGTTCTGTTTTTAATTTTACAATTAAAATTCTATCATTTATCTTGGCAACCTACCCCTCGACAACGAGCGAGCAACTCTTAAATGTCGATATACATGGTCTTGCAAGCCGTTAGTGCGTACGAATATTGCCGTTGCCGACAATAACGGTGGGCTTTTACCCTCACCTTTTCACCCTTACTCAATATTTTACGCGAAAATCATGAGCGGTTATTTTCTGTTACACTTTCTATACTCTCGCGAATATCTACATTTTCTGCAGAACGGCGCTCTGTCTTGCCCGGACTTTCCTCTCCAATTCAAAATCAGAGCGATAGAACGTTTTAGTGATAAATCTTAAATCAAAATTTTTATCAAATTGAAATATTTTTAAAAAATCATGCAAGTTTTTTATTATATGTTAGAGCATACAGTTTTGTTGTCCTATCAAGGGTCGAACTTGAAGTCTTCTGATCCAGAGTCAGACGTGTTGCCAATTACACCATAGGACAATTTATTCGTAAAAATTATTTTTCAGTGCGCAAAGATAGCATTAAATTATCAAATTATCCAAAAATTCCTATAAAATTTATAAGGGAAAGTTACAGTTATTTTCCGGGACGGCGATAATTTAAGTTAGATTTTTTTTTCGGAAAAATACCTTTTCTCACATTACGCACATCTTCAATAACATAGAAAATATCAGGATTGAAATCATTTAAGATTTTTTGAATTTCGTTGCCAAATTTGCGTGCTGCTACAATCTGTAAAATATCAACGTTACCCTCGGAACCTTCGGCATGTGTCAATGTTACTCCAAATCCGCTGTTACGAAAATTTTCGGCTAATTCCCTTCCTCCTTTTACGGCAAAAACACGCAGAAATACCATACCTATTGCAATTCGTTCTTCTACAAGCATTCCAACAAAATTTCCCGTTGCATAACCGGCTGCATAAGCGGCATAACAAATTATATTGTTTGCGCTGCCAAGTAATTCGCTTATCACAATAATCCAGATAAATACTTCGAAAAATCCAAGAATTGGAGCAATATATTTGTGTCCGTGCGCAACAAAAATCACGCGCAAAGTGCCAAGTGTAACATCGCATATTCGAGCGAAAAAAATCATTACCGGCAATACAACATACGAAAATGTATGCGGATCTATGTTTTGAAAAGGCATAACATTATTTAATAAAACGTGCAAAGATACTGTTTTTTTCGATTCTGCGTCTGTCTGTCTTATTTTTCAAAAAATAAAGAATTTAAAATATTGAAACTCCTGTAAGGCGAAATACCAAGCAATGCGTCATTGCGAGGAGCGTAGCGACGAAACCCGCAGGGTTCGGCGTAGCCAACCAACCGAAGCGCAGCGGAACTCAACGGAGCAATCCAGATTTGTGTTTTGTGTTTTCTATCATTGCGGCAAGCGTCGCCGAGACCTCAATATTGTTTTCCGGCATTGCGGCAAACGTCGCTGAGACCTCGATATGTATAAATACATTTTAAAAGCAAATGTGCAGATTAAACCTGTTTATCTGTTTTCGGTTTTTTGC
>JAIRKV010000068.1 GCA_031259935.1 Prevotellaceae bacterium
TAACATTAGCATCAGCACAACAGTCAACAGCAGGAGTATCGGTAAAATATGCCTTATCCGATTTGCAGGGCAAAAAAATGGCAAATTCAAACTATGACGATTACATGATGTATGCCACAGGTCGTTATCAGGTATTTATCAATTCGGAGTTACAGAAAGTTGCCATAGTAAACATAACAAACAAAAAGGAAGTTTTGGCTTGGGGAGCAGGCGAGGCTAACGAATATACAAAATATGAGCCTCATTTTTTTATTCCTGATTTCAAAAATTTTCCTGTAATATTAATGCTCGAAGAAGTAATTGACGGTTCGAGCAACGGTCAGCACGTCATTTTGATGGATAAAGGTCAAGGTTTTTATTGCGGATTTATTAATCTTGCAGCAGACAAGGGCGAAGGCGCATCGATAACAAAATATATGCAAATCAACATGAAAGCAGGACTTATAAGTTTTACTTTCATGCCTGATGCCAATATATTCAGCTGGGAAAATTATGAAATTTATAAAGGCAAGGAAATTTCGTTTGAAATTGATACGCAAAATGCAAAAAACGGATTGAGATCTTCGCAGACTTCGGCATACAAAATAACTGAAAATAAAGGAAATTATCCGGCGCCTGAAGAAAAACTTGAAAATAAAACTAACGAGAAACAACCACAAAAAGAAGAATATAGCTGGTAAATTTATTTTAAGGTTTAAGAATAAAGACATTTGGAATATTCCGGATGTCTTTATTAATTTTAGAAATTGCAAAGTTTGCTGAAAACAGGATACTTAGTTGCTCCTTAATAAGTAGTGAAATCATTTATAATGACATTTTAAAATTTAAAATTTGAAGAGCGTCATTGCGGAAGCGAAGCAATCCAGAAAGAACACAGGACACAATTCTGGATTAACTCCGTTGAACTCCGCTGCGCTTCGGTTGCTTCCTGCTTCGCAGTTCGCAATGACGAACAAAAACAAATAACAAAAAATTCGTGTAAATTCGTGTAATTCGTGGACTGAAAAACAAAAAAACTTAACACTTGCTAACTGAAAAAATGTTTTTTTTTGTTTTTTATTGTTGCGAAGAGCCTGTCCGGACTGTGATTTTAATGATTTTTTTGATTTTCCTCTGTAAACTTCGTTGAACATTTTATGTATTTGTGTGTAATTTGACAATTTAATGCTATCTTTACAAAATATTTCAGTATGCAAACATGCAAACAAACATTTTAATACCTTTTATTTTGACTCTTTTTGCAGGATTGGCAACAGGCGTTGGAAGTGCAATAGCATTTTTTGCTCATCGTACGAACAAGCGTTTTTTGTCATTTTCGCTTGGACTTTCGGCAGGTGTTATGATTTATGTTTCGTTTGTTGAATTATTAAATCAGGCGCAGATTTCACTGTCGGCAAATTTTGGAACAAAAACGGGAATGATAATAGCGGTTCTTTGTTTTTTTTGCGGAATGTTGCTAATAGGAATAATCGACCGTTTTGTTCCTTCTGTCGAAAATCCTCACGAAGCGCGTTCTGTAGAAAGTATGAATGCTCTTCCTCCGCATAATATAAAATTGATGCGAATGGGAATAGTAACGGCGCTGGCAATAGGAATACACAATTTCCCCGAAGGCGTTGCTACATTTGTTGCTGCAATAGAAAATCCTGCACTTGGAATAGCAATAGCCGTTGCCATAGCTATTCACAATATTCCCGAAGGGATTGCCGTTTCGGTTCCCATATATTATGCAACGGGCAACAGAAAGAAAGCGTTTTTCCTTTCGTTTTTATCGGGCTTGGCTGAGCCGGTCGGCGCAATATTGACTTATTTACTTCTCATGCCTTTTATTTCGCCTGTTGTTATGGGATGCGTATTTGCTGTTGTTGCGGGAATTATGGTTTTTATTTCGTTCGACGAATTGTTGCCGGCAGCACGTGAATATGGAGAGCATCACGTTTCCATTTTCGGTTTGGTGTCGGGAATGTTAATCATGGCAGTTAGCCTTATATTATTGTCTTAATTTTAAAAACAAAATATATGCATAATCATTCAAATCACAAACACAGTCATAATACGTCATTATCGCTGAATAAAATTTTTCAGTTTGGTATAATTCTTAATTTAACTTTTGTTGTTGTCGAATTTATTATGGGATTTTTGTATGATTCCGTAGGATTATTATCGGATGCGGGACATAACATGAGCGATGTTGTAAGCCTTGTTCTGGCAATGCTGGCATTCAAATTATCAAAAGTGCATGCAAATAAAAAATATACTTACGGATATAAAAAAGTTACGATTTTGGTATCGCTGGTAAATGCCATAATTTTGATATTTGCAGTTATTTTTATTGTGGTGGAAAGTATAGAAAAAATTATGACTCCGCAGGAAATTAGCGGCGTTGCTGTTGTTTGGACTGCCGTCACAGGCGTGATAATCAATGCTGCAACGGCGTGGTTTTTTGTGCGCGACAAAAATAAAGACCTTAACGTAAAAGGAGCATATCTGCACATGGTTGCAGATGCTTTGGTATCGGTCGGAGTTGTTATTTCAGGAATTATTATAATGACAACAGGCTGGTATCTGGCAGATCCTGTTACAGGGTTGATAATAGCAGCAGTAATTGTATTTTCGACATGGAGTTTGCTGCGCGAAAGCCTGAATTTGTCTATTGACGGAGTTCCATCAAATATAAATTATGAAAAAATAGAACAGATTATCAAATCACATGCAGATGTAAAAGATATTCATCATTTGCATATCTGGGCGCTGAGTACTACCAAAAATGCACTGACGGTTCATATAGTTTTGTCCGACATGAATAATATGGAAACAGTCAAGGCAAATATCCGACAACTTTTGCACGATGCAGGAATCGACCATGTTACACTGGAATTTGAACTTGAAAACACAAAATGCGAAAATGAATGTGATTGAAATTAAAGCCTGTTTGTGAAATTAAATCAAAAAAAAGAGCTAATATAATTGCATCAATATAAAAAATTATTGAACGGATAACGTCCTGCATGTATTTCGGCAACAATCTTGTAAATATCGTTGCGCAGTTTGTTTATATTGGTTTTGTTTTTTGCCGATATAAAAATACAGGGATTATTTTCTTTTGCTATCCAACTTTTCATTAACTGTTCAAGCGTACGGTTTGTTGTTGTTGACGGAGTTAAATCATCTTCTGCCTTTTCGATAAAAGTGTATGCATCTGTTTTGTTGAATACTAAAAAAACAGGTTTGTTTGTTGCGCCAATATCAAACAGCGTCTGTTTTACAACGTCTATCTGTTCTTCGCAATTAGGATGAGAAATATCAACTACGTGAATCAAAACATCGGCTTCGCGAACTTCGTCGAGAGTTGATTTGAATGATTCTATCAATTGTGCAGGCAACTTGCGAATGAAGCCAACAGTGTCGGAAAGTAAAAACGGAAGATTTTCGATTACTGTTTTGCGCACGGTTGTATCAAGCGTAGCAAACAGTTTATTTTCTACAAAGACTTCCGATTTGCTTAACAGTGTCATAAGCGTTGATTTTCCTGCGTTGGTATAACCAACCAGTGCAAGACGAACCAAATTGCCACGATTTCCACGCTGCGAAATCATTTGTCTGTCGATTTTTTTCAATTGTTCTTTAAGTTTTGATATGCGTTCAAGAATAATTCGTCTGTCTGTTTCGAGCTGTGTTTCTCCGGGACCGTATCGTCCTATTCCGCCTCCGCGTTGCCGTTCGAGGTGTGTCCACATTCGCGTAAGACGCGGCAGCAAATATTGATACTGTGCAAGTTCTACCTGCGTTTTGGCATAAGCCGTTTTTGCGCGTTTTGCAAAAATATCAAGAATAAGACTTGTTCTGTCGAGTATTTTACAGTTAAGAACTTTCTCAATATTTTTCAGTTGCGAAGGCGTAAGTTCGTCATCGAATATTGCAATATCTATCTCATTTTCTTTAATATATTCTAAAATTTCATATATTTTCCCCGAGCCAACGAAAGTTTTTGAGTTTGTACGTTCAAGCCTTTGCGTAAACGATTTTACAGCGATTGCACCTGCCGTTTCTGCCAAAAATTTCAGTTCATCGAGATATTCTTTTGTTTGCAAATCGTTTTGTTCTTTGGTAATTACGCCAATAAGCACAGCACGTTCGCTGTATAATTCCGTATTTTTATTTGAGTTTCGTTCCAAAATATTTTTTATAAAATTATAATATTTTTCTTACTTAAAGTTGTATTGCAAATTGAAATTACAAACATCTGAAGCAGGCTGAAAAACAATTTATTTTGTAGCCAGTTCTATTGCTTTTTCTATTGCGCAATTCAGCCGTTCGGCATTTTTGCCTCCGGCAGTTGCAAAAAATGCCTGTCCGCCGCCGCCGCCCTGAATTTCTTTTGCCGCTTCGCGAACAATATTTCCCGCATTTTTACCGTCGGCAACCAAATCATCGCTAAAGGCAACAATAAGAGTCGGTTTGTTTGAATCGTTACAGCCTATTACTATCGCTGTTTTTTCATTTTCTTTGCGCAATTCAAAAACCGTGTTTTTCAACTTTTCTGCATTAATGGACACAAGCGAATGTACAACGTTTATTCCGTTTATTTTTTCAATATTGTTCAGCATTTTGTTTTTCATCGAGTTTATTTTTTCCCGTATCAGATTGTCGAGTTGCTTTTTCAGATTTTCATTTTCTTCAAGCGATTTTTTAATCGACTGAATAAATGCGGGGCTGTTGTTGAACAATTGGCTGATTTGTTTCAGCGAATCGATAATGTCGTAAACGATATTTTCTGCATTTTCGCCTGTTGCGGCTTCGATACGGCGCACGCCTGCGGCAATTGCCGATTCGGAAATTATTTTGAAAAATCCTATCTGACCTGTTGTGGCAGCATGTGTTCCGCCGCATAATTCGACAGATTCGCCAAATTTTATTACGCGAACAGTATCGGCATATTTTTCGCCGAACAGCGCAATTGCGCCCATATTGCGGGCTTCGTCGACAGGTACATGTCTGTTTTCGTGGCGAGGTTTGTTTTCTCGAATTTTTTCGTTCACCATTTTTTCTGCCTGCCGAATTTCATCATCGCTCATTTTTTGAAAATGAGCAAAATCAAACCGCAAATAATTTGAATTTACCAGCGAGCCTTTTTGTTCGACATGAGTTCCCAGAATTTTGCGCAAAGCATAGTGCAAAAGATGCGTGGCTGTGTGATTATTGGCTGTTGCCGTACGTTTTTTAACGTTTATTTTTGCACGAAATTTTGCTGATGGATTTTTCGGAAGATGTTTGGCAATATGTATTATCAAATTATTTTCCTTTATGGTATTTATAATTTCGACAGTTTCGTTTTGTGATTCTATTGTTCCGCTATCTCCAACCTGTCCGCCCGATTCGCCGTAAAAAGGCGTTTTGTCGAACACAAGATGAACAACTTCTTCGTATTTTGTTTTTACAATGCGATAACGTGCTATTTCGACATCAAGTTCCGTTTCGTCATATCCTAAAAAATCTTCTTCCTGAATTTCTCTTATCACCGTCCAGTCGTCAGCTTCGACAACTGCTGCATTGCGGCTGCGATTTTTTTGCATATTCAATTCGTTGCTAAATTCTTTCTCGTCGATGGCAAGATTATTTTCGCGAGCGATAAGTTCTGTAAGATCAACAGGAAATCCATAAGTGTCGTACAATATGAAAGCCGATTTACCATCTATCATGGTTTTGTTTTCCGATTTTGTTTTTGCAATAACATTGTCCAAAAGACGAATTCCGTTTTCTATTGTACGCAGGAATGAAGATTCTTCTTCGGCAATAACTTTTTCGATAAGCGTCTGCTGTGATTTGAGTTCGGGGAAAGCATCTCCCATTGAATTTACAAGCACGGGAACAAGTTTATTGATAATCGGTTCGTTGAAGTTTAAAAACGTATAACCGTAACGAACAGCGCGTCTCAATATGCGACGAATTACATAACCGGCTTTATTGTTCGACGGAAGTTGCCCGTCGGCAATCGAAAAACATATTGCACGCAAATGGTCGGCAATAACTCGCATTGCAATGTCGGTTTTATTGTTTGCGCCATATTTTTTGCCGGAAATTTCGGCTATTTTCTGTATTACCGGCTGAAAAACATCTGTGTCGTAATTACTCTTTTTTCCCTGAATTGCCATACATAAGCGTTCAAATCCCATTCCCGTATCTACGTGTTTTTCGGGCAGCAGTTCGAGCGAGCCATCTGCTTTGCGATTGTATTGAATAAATACCAGATTCCAAAGTTCAATCACCAGCGGATTGTTTTTGTTTACCAAATCTTTTCCGTCAATTTTTTTACGTTCGCTATCATCGCGTAAATCAATATGAACTTCGCTGCAAGGTCCGCATGGTCCGGTGTCGCCCATTTCCCAGAAATTATCTTTTTTACAGCCGAACAGAATTCTGTCTTTCGGAAGAAATTTTTCCCAATATTTTGCAGCTTCGGTATCGGCTGAAAGTCCATCGGCAGCACTTCCTTCGCAAACGGTTGCATAAAGTCGGTCGGGATTTAACTTATAAATATCAACCAGCAATTCCCATGCCCATTCAATCGCTTCTTTTTTGAAATAATCGCCAAAACTCCAATTTCCAAGCATTTCGAACATTGTATGATGATAAGTATCGTAACCGACTTCTTCCAAATCATTATGTTTTCCCGATACGCGCAAACATTTTTGAGTATCGGCAATGCGTTTATTTTTGGCAGGCGTATTTCCCAAAAAAATATCTTTGAACTGATTCATTCCTGCGTTGGTAAACATTAATGTCGGGTCGTTGGTTACAACCATTGGCGCCGATGGTACAATAACATGCTGTTTTGATTTAAAAAAGTTTAAAAAATTTAATCTTATTTCATTAGAGTTCATATTTAAAAATCTTTA
>JAIRKV010000070.1 GCA_031259935.1 Prevotellaceae bacterium
TTCCGCGAAGACGAACAGCGCAAAAGAGCCAATCATGCCGCCAAAAATTTTGCTGTGGTCAGAAAAATCGGATTCAACCTGCTTAAAAAAGATAAAGGAAAAGAATCATTGCGTACAAAGCGCCTGAAAGCCGCATGGAGCAAAGATTTCCTTATTAAACTGATAAAAATTTAAATGCGTTGATACTGAAAGGCAACCCGTATAATTTGCGTATCTCAAAAAAAATTACGTACTTTGCGTTACGTAAATTATGTAATAAAACATATCGTAAAATATGAAACAAATACACATAAATCCTTTTCTGCTAACAGGTTATGAAAGCCCTGAATATTTTTGTAACAGAAAAACCGAAACGGAAAAACTGATAAATGCCTTGCGCAACGGACGTAATGTTACGCTCATAAGTCCGCGCCGCATGGGCAAAACGGGATTGATTCATCACGTTTTTAACCGATTTGCAGGAGCAAAAGATGTAACATGTATTTATATCGACATTTATCATACAAATTCGTTACGCGATTTCGTCAAGTTGTTTGCAAATACTGTGATGGGATCGGTTGATACAAAATCACAAAAAGTAATATCAAAAATTTTTGCGTTTTTCAAATCGGTTCGTCCGGTGCTTGTTGCCGACAATGTATCGGGAATTCCCAAACTGACGATTGATTTTTCATCATCGCAAAGCGAAGAATCGCTGAAAGAAATATTCGATTATCTGTCGAAATCGGGAAGAACATGTTTTGTTGCCATCGACGAATTTCAGCAGATAACAAATTATGGCGAAAAGGGCATTGAAGCCTTGTTGCGTTCGTATGTACAGCAACTTGGCAATGTTCATTTTATATTTTCGGGAAGTCAAAAACACATAATGGAAAATCTGTTTACATCCGCATCTCGACCATTTTATCAAAGCGCTCAAATGCTGCAACTGAGCGAAATAAATAAAGATGAATATCGAAAATTTGCTGCAAAACTGTTTGCAAAAGCAGGCAAAACAATAAAATCGGAAGTCTTCGATATGATTTACGACAAGGTAAACGGACACACATGGTACGTACAAATGATGCTGAATCGACTGTTTTCACTTGCCGGCAAGGAATATGACACATCAACAGCCGAAAATGTTTTAACCGAAATAATTATGGAAAATGAAGCCACATATCAAACATACTGTAAACTTATTACACAGAAACAGATGAACCTGTTGAAAGCAATTGCATCTGAAAATATGATTGCCCGACCGACATCAAACATTTTTATCGATAAATATAAACTTGGCGCCGCAAGTTCCATAAAAACAGCGCTTACAAGTTTGCTCGACAAGGAACTGATATTCGAAAATAACGGAAATTATCGCGTTTACGATTGCTTTTTCTCGATATGGCTGAGCAAAACAAAAATATAATAAAGGAATAATGATAATACATAAAACAATGAAAAAAATATTAATTTTTATAGCTTTTTTAATGGCAGTAACCGTTAATGCACAACAGCAAAACACACTCGAATCAATTAAAAAAATCGGCAATGTGATAAATGCCATCAATAATTATTATGTAGATACGGTTGATATTTACAAACTGTCGGAAAAGGCAGTCATTGCAATGCTTAAAAATCTTGATCCTCATTCGAGCTATCTTTCCAAAGAAGAATTTGCAGCGCTCAACGAACCGCTTGCCGGAAGTTTTGAAGGAATAGGAGTTGAATTTACCTTAATGGAAGATACGCTTGTGATAATAATGCCTGTTTCGGGCGGACCTTCCGAAAAAGTAGGAATCATGGCAGGCGACAAAATTGTTGCCGTTGATGGACAGAATATTGCAGGAGTAAATATCACAAACGATAAAATATTCAAACTGCTGCGCGGAAGAAAAGGAACAAAAGTTGTGATTGACATAGTGCGTAGAAATACGAAAGATATTATGACATTTGAAGTGATTCGCGATAAAATTCCAATCAACAGCGTGGAAGCCGCTTATGAAGTTCGTCCCGGGCTGGCTTATATAAAACTGGGACGCTTTGCCATCACATCAATGGATGAAATTATAAGCGCCTTTGCCAAATTCAAAACAAATCCCGAAGCGCTGATACTGGATTTTCGCGGAAACGGCGGCGGAATTATGGGAACTGCCGTAAAACTTGCCGACCAGTTTCTGGAAAAGGATAAAATGATACTTTATACATCGGGAGTTCACTTTCCTGCTCACAGCGACCTGGCAACCGGCGATGGAATTTTCGAAAAGGGAAAACTTGTAGTACTGATAAACGAAGGTTCGGCTTCGGCAAGCGAAATTGTGGCAGGCGCAGTGCAGGACTGGGACAGAGGCATTCTGATAGGTCGGCGAACTTACGGCAAAGGTTTGGTGCAGCATCAACTTTCGCTCGGCGACGGCTCGTATATTCGACTTACCATTTCGCGCTATCACACGCCTACGGGACGAATGATACAGCGACCTTACGAAAAGGGAAATTCGGATAAATACATGCAGGATTTTTACGACAGATATGCAAACGGCGAAGTTTACAGCAGCGAAAATATCAATTTTCCCGACTCGCTGAAATACAAAACTCTGCTCAAAGGTCGCACCGTATATGGCGGCGGCGGAATTATGCCCGACATTGTTATTCCTCAGGATACATCTTTCTATACAAAATATTATGCAAAACTCGTTAATCGCGGAATTACATACAGATTTGCTCTGAATTATGTTTCGGA
>JAIRKV010000073.1 GCA_031259935.1 Prevotellaceae bacterium
AGCGCAACTTTAAGAATACTCAATATCATTGCCGTCGTAATATCCTTTATTCTGATAGCACTGTTTATTATCGGAATAATAATTGCGTATTCGTATAATTAATAATTTAAAGATTTAAATATTTAAAAATTTAAAGATTACAGACAGAAGCAAACAAAAAAGCACGTCATTTCATTCCTCGCAATGACGAACAAAAACAGAGAAGAAAAAAATTCGTGTGAATTCGTGTAATTCGTGGACAAAAAAATAAAGAACAAAAAAATTCATGTAAATTAGCGGACAAACAAAACAATTAATTAATAAAAAAATAAAATTATGACAAAAACAAGTCTGAAAATATTAGTGTCGGCAGCCATCTTTGCGTGTACTGCCTGTGTTGCCGCAGCGCAGGCGCCGATAGAAATCCGCACTGCCGAAGATATGGCGGCAATAGGAAAAGATGAAAATTCAACCAAAGGGTCGTATATTCTGATGAACGACCTGACGCTCGACAACTGGATACCGGCAGGCAATATCGGCAGCGGAAAAGAGCATGGTTTTTCCGGCACGTTCGACGGTAACGGATACACGGTTACCATTACCGGTTTTCACGATTCGTCCGCATACACAAAACTTGGGCTTTTCGGTTCGATAGATAAGGAAGGCAGGGTAAAAAACCTGTGCATAACCGGCAATATCAGTTATGCGGGTAACAGGAAATTTCTGTATATGGGCGGTATTGCAGGCATCAATTATGGACATATCGCCTGCTGCGTTTCCAAAATTGTAATTGAAGGCAATATCATTGCAGCAGTAAAAAAACCATCTGAAAAAGTGAAAGGACTGTTTGGTTATGAAGACGGCGTTTACGGCGGCGGTATTGCAGGCATCAATCTGGGGTCAATTACCAATTGTTATTCTGCCGGGTCGGTGCTGGTTTACGGAGACAGAATGGCAATGCATGCAGGCGGAATAGCCGGCGGCAACGGACAGCCCGTTGGAGGCAGCATTGGCATCAGCATAGGATCGGGCGGAGGCGGCATCAGCGTCAGTCAGGGAACAGTAAAGTCTTTTAATGTTATTTCGTACTGCTATTCCGTCGCCTCGATATTTTCCAGCGGCACCATTATTGCCGCATCCGGCGGAATAGCCGGATTCAACCATCCTTCGGGATTAATAAGCAAGTGCGTGGCATTGAACAAAACAATCGAAGCAAACGCCACAACACGAAGTGCGGCAACGCCGGTGGCAAGTATTCCGTTTTCATATTACAGAAACCCCGATGTATATTACAGCGAAGATATTGCTATTCGCGAGTACAAAAACCGGCAGGAAAAGAAACCGGATAATTTTTCAAAAAAGAATGCGGTTGCCTTTTCTGCAACACAGGAACAGTCGTGGTGGACTTATCCCGACGGACTGACCGAAAAGCAGCGAAATACAAAATTCGGTTTCTACTTTGGCGAAGACGAACAGTCGCCATGGGTATGGAACGACAGACTCAACAGACCGGTTATGTACTGGGAAAAAAACGGCATGTATGAAAGTCCGGAACCTCCGGTTTCTTCCATTCTCGAACTGCTGGAATTAGATGCAAATTCAATAAAAACGGAAAATTCCGACATTAAGTGGACAATCGAAAACAATACGCTAACCGTCAGCGGCTGGGGCGATATTTCAGGTGCCAAGTGGGGCGATATTTCTGCTGTTACTTCCGTTATCACAGGAGATAGCATCACCTCAATCGGGCATCATACTTTTACAATGTCGAAGATATCCACGTTTGTACTCGGCTCTGCAATAACAAAAATAGGATCTTATGCGTTTTTCAACTGCAACAATCTTGTACAGATGGAATTGAAAAGCAGAACGCCTCCGGAAGTCGGCTCTTTTGCATTTATGTCGACGCCCATCAAAAAGGCGAAACTTATTGTACCGGCAGGCACGAAAGCCGTATATGAAAACAGCAAAGACTGGAAAAAGTTTGGAACAATAGAAGAACGAGAATAAATAAACCGTCAGATGTTAATTGACAATAAAAATAAGGGAGGTTTCCGAAAAGCCCTAAATAGAGTAGGAAAAATGAATAAAAATAAATGTATCATGAAAAAAACAATCATTTTAGCCATCACTGCAATTGTTTTGGCTACAGGCGCATTTGCGCAGGAGAAAAAAATTGAGTTCGGCGTAAAAGCCGGTTTGAATTTAGCGCAAGAATATACTGAAGATGCTAATACCACAGCGCGTATTGGTCTTCATGCAGGAGTTTTTGCAGAGTTTTTTATCAGTAACCGTTTGGGACTTCAACCTGAATTGCTATATTCAATGCAGGGAGGTAAAGACAATACCGGCACAGACAAATTGGATTATATCAATTTGCCGGTTATTCTGAAAATTTACGTTCTCAATCGCGATTTGAGTATTGATGTCGGGCTGCAAGCCGGTTATCTGTTAAGCGCCAATACCTCTTTCAAGTCTGGTACAGATCTTGATATTTACGAACGGTGTAACAAATTTGATGTTGCCGTTGCATTTGGCGCATCATACAAGTTTGCCGAAAAATTCCATGTTGGATTACGTTACAATATTGGAACGATAAAGATTGCAAAAACACTTGAACATCGCAACAGAGTATCGCAACTTTACGTAGGTATGAAATTTTAAGACTTTACCGTTGAAATAACCATTTTTTCATTCAATTAAAGTTTATGCATGTACGAAACTGCCCGAAGATAATTCAGGCGGTTTCGTGTTTTAAACAATTGCCCTGTTACTGAAAAAACAGAATATTTCATAAAATTTTAATCCGACAGCAGTAATAAATAGTCGCTCCTTAACAAGTGCCGAAATCATTTGTTATAAACATTTATAAATGCAGATTTTGTTCGTCATTGCGAACTGCGAAGCAGGAAGCAATCCAGTATTTAAAGATTTAATAATTTAAAAATTTAAATGTTCTCAAAGTCCCTTTGGTCGCTGACTTGTGGCAAATAAAACCGTCATTGCGAGGGCGTCAGCCCGAAGCAACCGAAGCAACCGAAGCAACCGAAGCGCAGCGGAGCTCAACGGAGTTAATCCAGAAAAAACACCGAAACAAACAAACCTTATTTCCACCTTATTTCCATAACAAAACAACCTTAGTAGCAAAAGACAACACACACCCGCCAACCTTATTACCTTATTGTTCATTTGTTTCCTGCATCCCGGCGGGATGCATCGCTCGGTAGAATTTCACCGCAACAAAGATTACGTGCGGAGCAGCGGCGGTTTTTCAAGTCATCTCCCGTAACCCGCACGTGCTGCATAAAGAGTTTCTACCGAGCGACGCATTCCTAACGGAATGCGAATAAACAAATCAAGGCGCACAGCGATTTAATAATTTAAAGATTTCAAAGCATCGTCATTGCGAGCGAAGCGAAGCAATCCAGAATACTGAAAAACAAATCAATAATAAGGTAATAAGGTTGAATGTGTGTTATCTTTTGCTACTAAGGTTGTTTTGTTGTGGAAATAAGGTTTTTTTTGTCTTTCTTTTTTCATTATTAATCATTTTAATCATGCAAATCAAAGTTCAGACGGTTTTTTCCTGATTAACTCCGTTGAACTCCGCTGCGCTTCGGTTGCTTCGGGCTAACGCCCTCGCAATGACGAACACAAAGAAGAAAACCGCTTATATTTTGCCGAATTTTAGCATGTATATATGTAAAGCACGGTATTTTTATTCAATAATTTGCATTTATAAACTGTTTCAATACTTTTTAAGAAGCGACTGATTACGGTTATTTCCGTTTTTCGGGAATTTGATTAACATCTTTCATTTGTTTCGTAAAGCAGTTGCCTGAATATGCACAGCCTGTACATTTATTGTTTTTGTTTTTATATTTTTTATAAATCCTAAAAACAATATATGCAAAAGTAGCCACGCCTGTTAATATAACTGCAAACCATTGCATAATCTAAATAATTAATAATCCTGTTCGGTAAACGGCAAATGATATTATCCATGCAAATGCAAGGGTATAACAAACCGCCAATATTGCCCATTTCCAGCTTCCGCTTTCGTTGCGTATGGCTATTACTGTGGCTATGCACGGGAAATATAATAATACGAAAATCATCATTACGATAGCAATAAGCGCTGCATGATTTCTGTCGCAGTCAAGGTCGTTTTGCATGTAACCAGCTAATTTGTCTTCGGCGGCGCTCGGATATAAAACGCCTAAGGTACTTATCACTACTTCTTTTGCTGGTAATCCCGATACAATGGCAACGCCAAGTTTCCAGTTAAATCCCAGCGGTTTTATCACAGGTTCTATAAATTTGCCGCAACGCCCGATGCACGAATATTCCTGCTGTTCATTTCTTTTTTCGTGCGCATAAAGGTTTATTTGTTTCACTGTTTCGGATGTTAACCTGAAAATATCAAAAATATTATTTTGTTCGGTAATATCTTTTTTATGTTTTTCGGTTGCCTGTTCGGTCAGTTTGTCATAATCGTGCGTAAATTCTTTTTTTTGAGGAAAATATCCTAAAAACCATATAATAATAGAAGCGAGAAGTATTACGGTTCCCATTTTGCGCAAATACTGTTTGCTTTTATCCCACATGTGTATGCCTGTTGATTTTATGGTAGGCATTCGATACGGAGGCAGTTCGATTACAAACGGAGTTTCTTCTTTTTTAAATAAAAACAGTTTTAGAATTTTTGCCATAACAAGCGCTATGCATATACCTAATGTATAAATCATAAAAAGTATCAGCGCTCCTTGTAAACCGCTGAAAAAGGCATTGATAAACAGCAGATATACGGGCAGACGTGCAGCGCACGACATAAACGGATTGACCAGAATCGTAATCATGCGGCTGTTTCGATTTTCTACCGTTCGCGCCGACATAATCGCAGGTACATTACATCCGAAACCCATTATCAGGGGAATAAATGATTTTCCGTTCAGTCCTGCCTTGCGCATCGGTTTATCCATTATAAATGCCGCACGAGCCATGTATCCCGAATCTTCCATAAACGAGATAAATAAATAAAGTATCAGAATATTGGGTAAAAATACTATAACCTGCCCTACTCCGCCTATTATTCCGTCAACAAGCAAATCTTTAAAAGGTCCGTCGCTTAAAATATTGATTATGCCGTTTTTCAATAAATCAACGCCCGATTCAATCACTTTTTTCAGCACATCTCCTACTATAAATGTCATCACAAACATAAGGAAAACAAAAAAAAGGAAAATAGGAAATCCAAAACGTTTGTGTGTAACTATGTTATCAATGAATTTTGTTGTTGCGCCCGTTTCTCTGCTGTTTTCTTTCAGCGTTTCGCGCAGGGCGCCGGCAATAAATCCGTATTTTGCATTTGTTATTGCCGTTTCCGTGTCTTCGCCAAGCAGATTTTTTATGCGCTCGCTTTCTTTGTCTCTGATTTCAAAAACAGTATCGGCATTATTCAGTTTGCTTATCACATTTTCGATTTCATGGTCGTTTTCCAGAAGTTTTATTGCTAAAAATCGTGTGGAATAATACTTGCGTATATCGGTATTCTTTAATATTTCTTCTTTTATTTTTGATATTGAAGATTCGATTTCTTTGCCGTGATTAATATGTATGTGTTTGGCTGTTTTGTATATAGGCATGTTTTCTTCATCAACGGGAGATAAAAAATCTTCCGAAACGTATTCTTCATATACTTTTGCCACAACATCAAAAAGTTCTGTAATACCTTTGCCTGTGCGGGCAACGGTAGGTACAATCGGGATACCGATCATTTTTGACAGCGAATAATAATCAAGTGAATTGCCTTTCTCCAGAAATTCGTCGTACATGTTAAGCGCTATCACAACGCGCAAGTTCATATCTATCAATTGCGTTGTCAGGTATAAATTGCGTTCGAGATTTGAAGCATCAATAACATTTACAATAACATCTGCCTTTTTGTCGGCTATGTGTTTGCGTACGAAAACTTCTTCGGGCGTGTATGCCGTAAGTGAATATGTTCCGGGTAAATCAACAATATTAAAATGATAATCGCCATGGTCGAATGAACTTGCTTTTGCATCGACCGTAACTCCGCTGTAATTTCCTACGTGTGCGTGCTCGTTGGCTGCATAATTGAATAATGACGATTTTCCGCTGTTGGGATTTCCTATAAGTGCAACGGTTATTGTGTTTGGCGTTTTCATCGAAATTTCCTGACTTTCGTTTTCCGTAATTATTCCGTGAAAATCGTCCTGTATCGGCATTTCGCTTTCGTTTTCGCTCGGTATGCGCACAACTTCAATCATGGCGGCTTCGCTGCGCCTCAATGATACTTCATAACCCATGATTTTATATTTCACAGGATCTTTGAACGGAGCGTTTAATACTACTTCAACTTCCTGTCCGCGTACAAAGCCCATTTCGGCGATACGATTGCAAAAAGCATCATTGCGACTGCGCCGTCCGAACAGATTATATTTATAACCTGATTCGTTTTTGTGCTGACGTATTTTTGAACCTTGCCGTACAACTCGCACAACTATACATTTTTCGCCTGTCTGTAGTTCCGATAGTTTCATTTTTTGCTCAATAATATTTAAACGCAAAGGTAATATTTATTCCGCAATTATTTAGAATGATTATAAATAATTTTTTTAATGAAAGGAAAAATTTAATCCTGATACGATAATTTTCATTTGCAATTTATTGTTAACAAACTATATATACAATCATTAAGAAAGGGCTAAATAATTTGCAAAAGTTAAATTATCAGTCGATTTGTGTTTTTGTGGTTTTTATCAAAACAAAAAATCCTAAAAAAAGCGTTCGCAACACAAAACGACAACAGCCTGATACGGCAAAGTAGACATTAGGACGAACAAAGTAAACGTTGGAATGAACAAAGTAGACGTTAGGACGAACAAAGTAAACGTTGGAACGAACAAAGTAAACATTGGAACGAACAAAGTAGACGTTAGGACGAACAAAGTAGACGTTAGAACGAACAAAGTAAACGTTAGAACGAACAAAGTAAATATTGGAACGAACAAAGTAGGCGTTAGGAAATGCCGAGTAAGCATTTATTTGTTCAAACCGGTTTATTTTCAAATAAAAATCAGCAGATAATCAAAATACGAAAATTTAACCATTGCCGTTATACGATAATCTGTAATTGTTTCTTAACTTTGCAGCCTGAATTTGTATATTATTATGAACTGGTTTGAAAGTTTACTGTGGAGTGATTCAATTGCACATTCCGTTTTCATATTTGCGACGGTGATTTCGCTTGGTTTTTTACTTGGTAAAATTAAATTTTTCGGCGTATCGCTTGGTGTTACCTTTGTACTTTTTGTCGGTATTGCCGCAGGTCATTCGGGACTTACCGTAAATTCTGAAATATTGACATTTGTAAAAGATTTCGGGTTAATATTATTTGTTTATTTCATTGGTTTGCAAGTTGGACCCGGATTTTTTTCGTCGTTCAAAAAAGATGGTTTACAAATGAATCTGCTGACATGTGCAACCGTATTAATGAATATTACAGTAG
>JAIRKV010000223.1 GCA_031259935.1 Prevotellaceae bacterium
GCATTATTGTGGCAAATGCAAAAAATTAAGAAAATAATATCAAAAAAAAGCACTTTTTGAGCAAAAAATCACCAAAAAATCTAAAGACTCGCCTGAAAACATGTTTCAAAAATCAACTCTGACAAAAAAACTCAAAAGTTTTTTCAACAAATCAACTTTATTGAACTTTTGCAAAGGTCTCATAATATTAATTTTATTGCTTTCATTGTTTTTTATAAAACAGATGCAACTATAAAAGATTTTCCATAAATTTACAAAAAAATCGGGCAAAGCATGAAAACTTTGCCCGAAAAATTTAAATATTGAAACCTTTGCAAGGCAACAATGTTGATAAAATGTTAATATTTAGTTGATTATAATTTGTTTTGTTCATTGTTTTATAATTTATATTATTAATAATCACAAAGTTACAAAATAAAATCCCAACTAATAATCTTATTGATAGTTGTTTAGATATAAATTTTGTTAAATTTAAACAGTTTCTGAATTTAAAATGATTTTTGCCGGATATTAATCAGATTGTTTTACATTTTATTTATAATTTTGTAAAAATTAAAATACAATGATTGACAATAATATTGGAAATAGAATATTACATGAAGACAACCACATAATTATTGTGAACAAATGTGCGGGCGAAATTATACAAACCGATAAAACCGGAGATATAACTTTAAGCGAGGTTCTGAAACAGTATATTAAAATAAGAGATAGCAAACCGGGAAACGTTTTTATCGGCGTTGCGCATCGACTTGACCGACCTGTGAGCGGTGCGGTTATTTTTGCAAAAACAAGCAAATCTCTTGCACGACTCAATAATATGTTTAAACAGGGAAACATACATAAAACGTATTACGCAATAGTAAAAAACAAGCCGAAATTTGAAGAAGATACCCTTATTCATAATTTAATTCGCAATGAAAAAATAAATAAATCATTTATTTGCGAAAAACCTTTGAACAGTGCAAAACAGGCAAGGCTGCGCTATAAACTTGCAGGACAAAGTAATACATATTTTTTAATAGAGATTGAACTAATGACAGGCAGACATCATCAAATACGGTGCCAGCTGGCTGCAATAGGCTGTCCGATAAAAGGCGATTTGAAATACGGCTATCAGCGTTCAAATTCCAATGGAGGAATATCGCTGCATGCGCGAAAAATAGAATTTATTCATCCTGTAAATAACAATCAAATAAAAATAACAGCGCCTTTTCCCGAAAATGATTTGTGGGATTGTTTTTATGTAAAGAAATAATTTTTGTAACAAGATTAATTTTGCAAATTAAGGTAATATGTTTTAACGAACCGTATCTGCTCTTTCGTCCAATTTTATTTCAAATTCGTTTGAATTTGTTGGAATAGCATTTATCGAATCCTGTATGTTGGCTTGTCTTTGTCGAAAGCGCTCGCGGCGTTGACGCAACTGTTTGGAACGAAATATGGAGTTCCACAATTCTTTCCATGTGTTGAATCCGCCTTGATATGAAATTCGCCCTCCTTGACGGCTTGTTTCCATATCGTTGGTATATTCATCGGTTGAATGACTGAATGCTTTGAATTTCAGGCTTCCCTGAGGATTCAATTTTATGTCGACATCAAAATTTCCTGCAATATCGCTTGTAGATGTACGCGGTGCGCTGCCGATATTTCCGCTGATTTCAACTCTGTCTTCAAACATTTTAATTGATGCATGAGCGTCAAATTCGGTTTCGGTCGAAGCGTTTCCTGTGCGAATATCAACGCCAAGATCGACAGGAACTTTAAGCGAAGCAAGCCATGCGCTCAACTGGTTTGATAAAATTTCCGAAAGATTTGATGTTATGCTTGCATTACTGATAATGTTTCCCATTTGTTCTTCGGGAATGAAGTTGCCGAATGCAAGTAAAAATGAAAACTGTTTCCATAATTTTTCGTCTGTGTTTAACATCGATTGAGCACGCGCTTTGGTATCCACATCTATGTTTTGAATGTCTATAACCGGTTTTATCATAAAGTTGGAAATGTTGCCTGTAAGTTGTACCCGACAAACAACAGGATATTTTGTATTACTGATAGTTGTATCGGCTAAAAGATTGCGCAGCGACAAACGTAAAGTTCGTACATAATCGGCTGTAATATTTATTTTTGTTTGACTCATGTCGCCGTTGAAATTTATTTGACTGCCGCTGTTTATTGCAAATTCTTTTGATAAAAAATTCAGCATTGGAAGCGTCCATTTGAAACTTCCGTTTTCGATAATATAATTTCCGTATAATTTAAATTTTTCTTCATTAGGATTTATACTCATTTGCAACGCACCCGAACCTGTTCCCGTGATTGCATCTCCCGAATTTTCGTCCAGTATGATTTGAACTTCTGCATTTCTGTTCATTGTAATTGCAAGTGATATATTAAGATCCGATTTTGCAGATTTTGTTTCGTTATTTTTCTTTATTTGAGCCATAAATTTTTCTTCAGCGCTCGGTTCGTTCTCTGAATCGCTGTTCTCAAAAGTAAGAAGCGTTTTTTCGGATATGCTTGCAGAGTTAATCGGTATAACAATTTTTGTGTTTTTTTCGGGTCTGACGTTAATGTTAAAATTCAAATCTTCCAATTTTCCGTTCATGCGCACGAGTCCCGAAATATATGCTTTTCCGTAAAATTCATCATTATTGTTTGTGGTTGTATTCAATCCCAGCAACTTGTCGGCATTAACGTTTATGTCGAATACGAAATTTCTAAGATGTTCGTGAGTTACCGCAGCATTCAAACGCCCTGTATTGCTTTGACTGTCGTGTAATGTAGCATTTTGGATTTTAATTGCATTTTCGACAAAACTTACCGGAGTTGAAAGTAAATAATGCGTTTTTAAAAAATCAACAGTAAATCTTGCGCTATCGAGAGTTGCATGACCAAGCAAATGTAATTTTCCTCCTTCGCCTTTCAAATTTACAGTTCCCGACACGCTTCCTGTTATTTCGTTCAATTCACTGTGTATAAGAGCTTCGGCAATTTTGAGTTCAAATTTTTTTGCATCGAAAATCAAATCGTAATAATCTTTATTTGGCACGTATGAACCGCGAACATTGAGTTTTTCGTTTCCGTTTTTTATAATTTTCGATGAAAATTCCATGCTTTTCGTTTTTTCTTTCCATCGGCTTAATATCGAAATCTTCCCAAGCAACCAGTTGTTTGCATAAATATCTGTTGTATTTATATCCGAAAAAAACATTGTATTTCCGCCAATATTGGCAATTTGTGCATTTCCGAAAACAGTTCCTTCCAACTTATAACCTTCGGGTTCAAATACAGGATTGAAATTTGCGATGTCAAATTTTGTCAGTTCAAGATGCATTGAAGTATTTGGCATTGTTGAATATATTCCGTTTATAAAAATCCTTTGCGAGCCGCTGACCGCATCAAATTTTGATACTTCAAAATAATTTTTCTTAATTTTCATTTCGTTCAGTGCAAAATCCCAAACGGCATTGTTAATTATTATTTGCGATGGCTTTATTTTGAAGTAGTAGCCAATATTTTCATCATCTTTCAATATTTGCGTCTGTACATTTATGTTTCCTTTGTTTATTTTTTCAGTTTTGTTATTATACTGTATTGTGGTTGATATTTCATTATTATTGACATCTCCGTTTATGAACAGATTTTTAAAATTAAGTCCTTCGGCAGTCATTTCTTCGCAATCGGCATCGAACATGAATTTGGAATTAATATTGCTTTTCAAGTTAATTTTTTTAATTGAAGTTTCGCCAAAGCCTATAAAATCCGATTTTACATACAGTTGTGCCTCATGGTCTTCGATTTTGATATTTGCAATCGTGTTTTCGGCTATAAAAAGTTGCGGGTTTATAATTCTCGCAATATCCTGTATTTTTTTTGTTTTAATGTTAAGTTCATACTTATCTTTTTCAGTATAATCTGCATTACTGTGAATAGTTGGAATATATTTTGAGATTATAGATTTTGCATCCGATATAAATCCTTCAAAACTGTCATTGCCTTTATATTCGGCATCAAAATATGATGATTCTAACAGTATTTTGTTATTATTTCCATTTTGTTCTGCTTTTAACTGTATTTCTTCTATATTGATAACTTCTTGAGAATCTTCATATTTTGCATTTTGCAATTTTAACATTCCATTGAAATTTATGTTTTTTCCATACAAATCGGCAACAATTTTTCCGGAAAATATCGATGTTGTATCATCGGTTTTTATCTTCAGCCGGTATAAATCGGCATAAGTTACGTTTGTTGTAAAAACAAAACGATAATCATCTTTTTCGGTTTTATTCATGTTGATATTTCCAAAGAAATCAAATTTCAGGTGCTCGTCATTGCATACGACTTTTCCGTTAAAAGCATTGTTAGACAAATCTCCGGCAATATCAATATCGGTATATTTGCGGTCATTAAAAAACAGTTCCGAAACTTTACCTTCGGCATACAGTTTGAACATTCCATTTACAGGTTGTATGCCGCGCATTTTATTAATATTTAATGATGTGTTTTTAATATCTTCAGTTCCCGCAATCTTTCCCAAATCGAAATTTACCAATATCAAATCTCCGTCAAATTCAAAATCATTTTCAGCAGATGAAAAATTAAATTCTGTGCCGGTTTCTATTTTTCCGAGGTTGGTATTGAACAGTCCTTTTACCGAAAAATTATTGTAATGTCCTGACAAATTACCCGAATAATCGATATTTGTGAATGCTTCAAATTCTTTGCCCAATACATTTTTGTCCGTATGAGTAATTTGTTTAAATGTTGCATTTATGTCTTTTACATTTGTAGTTATGATTAAATTTTCGCAAGTAAATACAGTTGAATCAATTTCGGGTAATCCTTTAAACGAAAAATTACCTGTCAGACCTGTAAAACCTGCTGCGCTTTTTATACTAAAATTTTCAGTATGCATATCGGCAACCGTTCCGTTTACTTTTCCCTGCGGAAAAACAATAATATTTGCGCTTGCCAAATCGTGAGCAAAAAAACCTATCGTTTTGAAAGCCAGATATCCGCCGGCAATATCCGCTTCCATACGAACTCTGTTAAGATAATCGTCGATATCATCGCTGCCGTTCGGAAAATTCATCGCATAATAATCGAACTTTAAATTTGTATAATCATCAATTATCGAAAGTTCAGGCAAATACGCTCTGTGCGAACATACATAAGATTTTTTTCCCGTCGAAATTTCTATAAGATGAAAACCTGACTTTTCGCGGAATCCGAGATGTGAAATATCAAAAAATACAGTATCCTCAATTATTTTTATATTGTTTGCGGTAAGATATATACTGTCAATTCTTAAATCCGAAAAATTGATTTGCGAAGGTATTGTCTCGTCCGTATCGTCGCGATTTTGCAGCGAAAATCTGAAATTGCTCAATTCCAACCGTTTGGTTGATATTGAAAAACTTTTGCTTTGCACAGTATCACTGACTGTTTTATTACTTGACAAACGCGCCAGTAATTTGTCCAGATTAAGCGTATCGTTGGTTGTGATTAAATTAAACTGCCCATTTGTAAGTTTTATCGAACTGAAATTTATTTTTTTTCCCGAGAACCAGATATTAGAAATACTTACCTCTGCTTCGGCTATGTTAACAAGCGTATCGCCTTCCGTATCTTCTACATATAAATCATCTGCTACCAAACTTTTGAAAAATTTGTAATTTACCGATTTTATACTTACTTTCGTTTTTGTTATTTGCGATATTTCGTTCGTTATTTTTTTGACAATATACGTTTGAACAGGTGGAAGTTTGATCATAAAATATGCTGTCAAAGGTAATAAAATCACCAGCAGCAACAGTATTTGCAATATTCCTCTTATCGTTTTGAACAACATTTTTTACAGATATAAAATGCAAAAAAAACGAAAAAAATTGAATTATTCGATAATTTGAAGCATTTTTGCATAATTTTTAAAATTATGGCTATTATTCTTGGTATAGAATCATCGTGCGACGATACGTCGGCAGCAATAATAAAAGATGGAATTTTATTGTCTAACATTATTGCAAATCAATCTGTTCACGAGTTTTACGGAGGCGTAATTCCCGAACTTGCATCGCGCGCACATCTGCAAAATATTGTTCCTGCCGTGTCGATGGCGATTAAAACGGCAGAAATTGCAAAAAATGAAATTTCGGCAATTGCGTTTACGCGAGGTCCGGGACTTATGGGTTCGCTGCTTGTGGGAGTTTCGTTTGCAAAAGGTTTTGCAAAAGCGCTTAATATTCCAATGATTGAAGTAAACCATTTGCAGGGTCATATTCTTGCACACTTTCTGGACGAAAAAAACAAACAAAATCTTCATCCGAAATTTCCCTTTTTGTGCCTGCTTGTTTCGGGTGGACATACTCAAATAGTTGTTGTAAAAGATTATATGAACTTTGAAATAATTGGTAAAACTATTGACGATGCAGCCGGCGAAGCTTTTGACAAATGCGCAAAAGTTATGGAATTGCCGTATCCCGGCGGTCCCGTTGTTGATAAACTTGCAAAAGAAGGAAATGCCGGCGCCTTTGCGTTTGCGCATCCCGTTGCAGGCGGACTGGATTACAGCTTCAGCGGATTGAAAACTTCATTTCTGTATTTTCTTCGCGACAGGATTGCCGAAAACCCTGATTTTATTGAACAAAATAAAGCCGATTTATGTGCATCACTGCAAAATGCAATAATCAGAATTTTAATGAAAAACCTTATAAAGGCATCAGAACAGACTGAAATAAAAGAAATTGCAATATCCGGCGGCGTTTCGGCAAATTCGGGTTTGCGTAATGCAATTAATGATGAAGGGAAAATCAGAAAATGGAACGTATATCTTCCTCAACTTAAATTTACAACCGACAATGCTGCAATGATTGCAATAACAGGATATTTCAAATATTTGAACAATAAAACCTGCGGATACGATACTGTTCCTGCGGCACGAATGTAATAAAAGTCAAAATCCCGATAGCAGAAAGCATTTCGGGATTTTGGAGTTATGGAGAATTTGGGGGTTTTATGTTAAATCAAATTTTCTCAATAAATCAAAAAATATTTATAAAATCATTGATATACAGTGGTATTTCCTTCATATTCAATAATGATTGAACTTGGTGTGAATGAGGCTACTACAGGAGAGCCAAGTCCTCCAAATTCAGGTACAATAAGAGTCATTGAGCCGCTTGTGAAATAATTATATACTCCAGCATTAAGTTCTGTACCAATATCTTGCGAAAACGTTCCATATGTAACGTGATGTCCTGATGCGCTTCCGTTGATTTTACACTCAGTCATTACAGCATTGTCATATTTACTGTTTAACGTATAAAAAGCATTTAAATACACATCATTATTTTCTGCTCCAAAACCGAACTGGGTAGTTACAACCACACGGGATGTTTCGGTTTCGGTTGTTGAATTATCTGTTACTTCAACTGTTCCAAAAAATTTGACTTTATTGCCATTATATCGATTTATTATTGATATTTTGGAACAGTCAATAAATCTCGTGCTTTTATCTTCATTCATAAATGTAACCGTCATACTGTCTTGAAGATATGTCAGTTCCTGTTCATTTTTGAAATCGGATTTCCAGCCTGTGGTGTCACCTGAAGAATTTGTAATAACCGTAATTGCCGAAGATAA
>JAIRKV010000272.1 GCA_031259935.1 Prevotellaceae bacterium
AAAAATAAACTGTTAAATGCCGACAATGGATACCCTTAAAATACTGCTTGTTCAACACGATGTCGTTTTGGGCAATATTGATGCAAATCTCAACAGAATTGACAGTTTGCTAAATTCTAACACAAAAAAAGCAGACCTTGTTATTCTGACGGAAATGTTTTCTACCGGCTTTGCGATGAAACCTGAACAACTTGCCGAACCCGTAAACGGTAAGGCGGTAACATGGTTGTGCTCAAAAGCAAAAATGCTTGATTCTGCAATTGTTGCAAGTGTGATGATTGAAGACAGCGGAAAATATTATAATCGCGCATTTTTTGTTTATCCCGATGGCAAATATGATTGTTACGACAAGCATCATTTGTTCAGTTACGGAGGCGAAGATAAAAGATTTACAGCAGGAAAATCGCTGTTGACAGTTGAATATTCAGGATGGAAAATCTGTCCGCTTATCTGTTATGATTTGCGTTTTCCGGTGTGGAGTCGAAATGTGCATAATTATGATTTGCTTGTTTATATGGCTTCGTGGCCTAATGCACGGCAAAAAGTCTGGAGCATTTTGCCTGTTGCGCGCGCCATGGAAAATCAATGTTACGTAGCAGCAACAAACCGCGTAGGCAACGACAAAACAGGCAATTATTCAGGCGAATCGAAAGTCGTAAATCAATTCGGCGAAGTACTTGCACAAAGCATTCCTGATGTTGAATGTTTAACATTTTGTGAAATATCGTTATCGAAATTGCTTGCCGAGCGCGCTGAATTTCCATTTTTGAATGATTCGGATGCTTTTTGTCTGAAAAATTAATTAATTAATCAATGACTTTGCAAACGGTCAATCAAGTTGATTTATTGAAAAAACTTTTGAATTTTTGTTCGAATTGTTTTTGAAACATTTTCGGATTTTTGCACAATGTGATATTTCGGCAGGATTTTCTACCGAAAATTCTGTCAAGTTTTTTATTGCTCTGTTTTTGCGTTACAGCGTTTGACAAACATGCTTTTTTGTCCGTTTTTTTATGATATAAATGCAATTTGGGAAAAATAAACAGTAAATGATATTTAAATCATAAAAAATCATTACATTTGTAAAAAATAAATTAAAAATAAACAACAAATCGTGAATAAAACCACATAATGAAAAAGATTTATTATATAGGAGATAAAAGACTTACATTTGATATACTCGAAAAAATAGCAAATGGCGAATGTACATTGAAATTATCGGATAAAGTGAAAAAACGCATTGATGGCTGCCGAAAATATCTTGATGAAAAAATTAAAAATACCAAAGATCCCGTTTATGGAATTACAACAGGTTTCGGCTCGCTGTGCAACAAAAAGATTTCGCATCACCAGCTTGAACAATTGCAAAAAAATTTGATAATGTCGCATGCTTGCAGCACAGGCGACGAGGTTGTTCCCGAAATCGTACGGCTGATGCTTGCTCTTAAAGTTTATGCTTTGTCATTGGGTTACAGCGGCGCTCATGTCGATACGGTACAGCGTATTCTGGATTTTTACAACAACGATATTTTGCCTGTGGTGTACGATCGCGGTTCACTTGGCGCATCGGGCGATTTGGCGCCGCTGTCAAACTTGTTTCTGCCTTTGATTGGCGAAGGCGAAGTGAATTTTGAAGATAAAAGACAGAAATCATCAACCGTTCTGAAAGGATTGGGATGGAAACCTGTTAAGTTGCAGTCGAAAGAAGGACTTGCACTGCTGAATGGCACACAATTTATGAGCGCTCACGGAGTTTTGGCTCTGCTGAAATCTTTCAAATTGTCCAAACTGGCTGATTTAATCGGCGCAATATCACTCGATGCTTTCGACGGACGTATTGAGCCTTTCGACGAAAAATTACACGAAATACGTCCTCATCAGGGACAAATAGAAACTGCCGCCAACATTCGTGCAATTCTTGACGGAAGCGAACTTATATCACAAAATAAAGAACATGTACAGGATCCTTATTCGTTTCGCTGTATTCCTCAGGTACACGGCGCAACAAAAGATGCTGTAAACTACGTTGCAGACGTTGTTATTACCGAAATAAATTCGGTTACCGACAATCCTACCGTTTTTGCCGAAACAGACCAAATTATTTCGGGCGGCAATTTTCACGGACAACCATTGGCGCTGTCTTTTGATTTTCTTGCAATAGCGCTTGCCGAACTTGGAAATATCTCGGAACGGCGCACTGCACAATTGATTTTGGGAAATCGCAGTTTGCCTGAATTTCTGGTTGCCAAGCCCGGCTTAAATTCAGGATTAATGATTCCGCAATATGCCGCCGCCGCTATGGTAAGCCAAAATAAAATTTATGCGCATCCTGCATCTGTAGATTCCATTGTTTCGTCGAACGGGCAGGAAGACCATGTAAGCATGGGAGCAAATGCGGCAACAAAACTTCTGAAAATTATCGACAATGTAGAAAGAATTTTTGCCATAGAACTTATAAATGCAACACAGGCATTGGATTTCAGGCGACCTGCAAAATCATCTCCGTATATCGAAGAATTTGTTGCACAATATCGTAATGAAGTGAAGTTTATCAACAAAGACAAAGTGATGTACAAAGAAATTGAAGCCGCACTTGAATTTTTACGAAACGGCAGTTTTGAATGAAGATAAATATGTGATATTCACACTGAAATATACTTTACTCAAGATAAAAATGAAAAACTGAATTTTCCGGATTAACTCCGCCAAATTTTGCTTCGCTTCGGCTGACTGCTGCTTTTTTTATTCGTAAATAGCGACTGCTTATTAATTTTCATTTTCAAGTAATTTTGATTCAAATTTTGCAGTCAATAAAATTTTGATTACCTTTGTTGCCTCAAAATAAAAGGTACCATAGCTCAGTTGGTAGAGCAAAGGACTGAAAATCCTTGTGTCCCTCGTTCGATTCGTGGTGGTACCACTTGAAAATAAAGCAGTTGTACAATAAAATACAACTGCTTTTGTTTTTGTCAATTTAATCTGGCAAACGATCGTACCGTAATTTCAAATGTGATGTTTAAATCTTTTACAAAAAATCAAATTCAACATATTTGAATTTTTATCATATCTTCAGAAATCAGAAATTATGATTTTCATAAATTTTATGCCTGATGCATTGTCTTCCTGTCGTTATTTTTTGGTTTTAAGCAATTCGACGCTTCGTTTTGCGAACGAGGCAAGCGCTTCTCCTTTCAGTTTGTTATTGGACAATAATGCAATGTCTATCAATTGTTTAATCATATCGTTTTCTTTGCCGAAAGCGTTTAACAAATCGGTTTTATTTTTATTTGCCAAATCAATTTTTTGCTTGATTTCATTTATCTCATCTTTTGTTGATTGTGATATTTCTTCTTCTTTTTTGGCTTTATTGTC
>JAIRKV010000002.1 GCA_031259935.1 Prevotellaceae bacterium
ATGCGGCTGTCCAAGTCATACCCCGCTATGTACTGAAACAGCTTGCGCAGAAACGGGTTTGTCTGCGGAATGGCGTTGGCGGCGGCCTGACGGGTAAAATTACAGCTATTGGAGCTGCTGTCGTTTATTCGCGCCGCAAACATGCCGTAGGCAATGGTCTGCGCGTACAAATCGGCAAATTCCTTAGGCGTGATAACCGGAATAAGGATGTTCTTAAAGCTTTCGAGCTGCTCTTTTAAGGCGGAATTTTCCCCCATTTCAAGGTCTTTGTTCAAGGCTTTTTCGATAATTTCCGCCAGCAGCCGGGCTTTTGCCGCCATTTGCTTCGACAGCGCGGCGGAGGTTTTTATGCCTTCGGCCTGATACGCCGCAAACTGCCGGATAGCTTCCGTAAATTTTTCAAAGTTTTCGTTCAAAGCAACAATCCTGTCGTCCACCTCCCGCCCAACGGCGATTTCTTCTACCAGTTCGCCCTTTGCATACCAGCGAAATGTCAGGTAGTTGGTGACTATAAGGTTGTCGAGCGAATGTCTATAGCGGTCAAGCTGCTCCCTCAAGCTCCTGTCGCTCAGGTTGACGGGAATATCTTTTGCCTCCACGTAGCCGACGGCAAAATTTCTGTCCGTAACGATGTAGTCGGGGGCACCGCAGGCAATGCGTTTTGGCTCGTTGGTAGCGGTGAATCGGGGCATCAGCACCTCCAGCAGCGTTTTCAGCGCGGGGCGGTAGCTGTGCTCGGTGGCGTTGCCGGCGCGGTAGAGCGCGTTGAGCTCGGAGATGTAGCGGGCTATGGGGTGGGGCATGGCGTTGTAATTTTATGGTACAGGCATTTCTTGATAAATTTTTCCATTTATACGTTTTCCGTTTTCTTTTTTACTTCTTTTAATACCATCTTCCCCCCACGTTCCCCACTGCTTAAAGAAAAATGCGACATCTTGCTCTGCACATTGTTTTTGAATATCCAAAGCCCATTGTTTATTCATTGGCCGTGCGCCTACACCACTTTCGCCACCAACAATTACCCAGTGAATATTTTGTAAATCTAATTTCCCCATTCCACTCAAAAGCGGTTCGATGGATAGAAATTTAATTTGAGCATCGGTATTTCGTAAAGTATTAATTCTGTGCTTTACATTGACATTTTCAACGGTTACGCCCAACCAAACATTTTTTGGAATTTTTCTTGTTTGGCAATAGTCAGCAAGAATTTTTTCTCGCTTTGTTAGAATTTGATATTGATGTTGAGGTGTTTTTTCTATTACCTCAAAGATTTCATCTAAAAACTCAAACGGCATTTTTTCGTGAAATAAATCACTCATTGAGTTGACGAAAAATTTTGTCGCTCTTTTAACGCATAATGGCTGAATTAATCTGTCAGCCAACACTTTAAATTTAAAACCATCTTCATAACCAGCTGCACCCATTGCCTGCAACCGTTTTGCCATTACCTCCGCATAACAATTTTTGCAGCCTGCCGAAACTTTTGAACAACCTATTGACGGATTCCAAGTTGCCTCTGTCCATTCAATTTTTGTTGTTTTCATATTGCAAGTATTTGAAAATTAATAATTCTTTTGTTTTTGTAAACTTGTTCATAATTGATTAACGGCCAGTTACCGTCATAATGTATCAATTTTTCCTTTTTCATTGCCGTAACTTCTTCTGTTGCCTGCGAAGGAATATGCCCATGTTTCAGTGTGTAATCATAAGCATCTTTGTTGGTTTTGACTATTCCTGCCAATATCTCTTTCCTGATATGTTGCTTAAAAATATCAATTTTTGTGGGCAATTTTAATTCTTCGAATAGCGTAGGTTGTGATTTCTCAACATCGTCATCAATATCAAAATTTGCCTCACCATTGACATTATTTTTGTCCCATGCGGTTTTTAGAAATTTATCAACTGCTCGCGGGTGAGTTGCTCCAAAAATAATTCCATAAACATTTGCATTTTTCTTTATTGTGAAAGGATACAATGAAAGTTTTGTGCTTTTGGGCAGTCGTTCTCTTAGCTGCTCCAAAATGCTTTTGTGAATATATTTGTACGGATTTTGTCTTGCCCGTGCAATATCAATATTCATATTTGTTTGAAAAGCATCAGTTTTTCCAAATCGAACAAAATAAGAGGAAGATAAAAAGTACAGAAAATCAGTTGTTGATGTTTTTTCTAAATCGTCAATATATTTGTCTGCCAAAAACTTCATTCCGTTTTGGTCTAAATACACTAACGAGGGAAATTTTTTAATTGTTAGTAGTGCTTGGGGAAATAAATCTGCGAAATCAGAATTGCGAAATTGCAGGTTAATGCTCATTCTTGACAATTCGCAATTATCATTAATAAATTTATTGCAGGATTGTTGCAGTAAACCAAATTTTTGTTTGTCGGATTCATTAAAACAGATATTGATTTTCGTTTGCTTTTGTAAAATATTGCTTGCTTGGTTTTTAATCTGTTGTAAAATTCTTATTGGGCTACCCGCTACACCCTTTTTATCGTATCCGGTGCCTGCAAAAAAATCAAAAATCCACAATTCCGGATATCCACCCATAACAAAAGTTGGAATCCATTCTTTGGCATAATTTTCAAAAATTTCCAACTTTGTTATTGTTCCCTCATCAAAAGGTTTTTCGTGTAAATCTTTTCTTGCCATAGCTTCTATTTTTCAATTTAAGTAGTTGAACCGAATTAATTTAATATGTTTAATTTGTATATTCATTATTTTTAGCATTTTACAAATACGCATATTGACAACTAATTATGAACACTTACTTATCTATTAAACTCGTCATAAAAGTATTTTACCCATTCGGCATAAGTGTCCTGCGCCGAAAGGCAGGTGTCGAGCAAGTAGCCGCGAACCGTTGCAAATTCACGCAGGCCGCGATAGTAATGCTGTTTATGCCGCTCGTCGATTATGAACGGAGTAATGTTGCTTCGCAAGCACTCGCGAAACATAATCAG
>JAIRKV010000023.1 GCA_031259935.1 Prevotellaceae bacterium
TGTACCTTTCGTTTTAAATTGCATTGCGTTCGCAAACACGCCTCAAACCCACGCCCCGCCTGCATTTCAGCGCAGTTTAATCCATATTTAAAAATGTATCTTTGGTATTGATGCCCATAAATAGACCATTAAATAACACGACTCGCAAAAATTTTTTTACGAGTCTTTGTTTTTTGAGGTACCAAGCAGATTCGAACTGCTGTACGCGGTTTTGCAGACCGCTGCCTGACCACTCGGCCATGGTACCGAATAATGAAGCGCAAAGGTAAAAAAAATTTTTATATCAATACAATAATATACACAAATGTTCAATTTTTAACATTCTTGCGATACATAGTTTTTTACTGCAACACACTACCGTCCGATAAAGTTTATAATTTATCGAAAAAATGCATTATTCATACCAACCTGCTATCAAAATGCAATTTGTATAAATTGATTATCAATAAAATACTTTTACATTTCAGATTGTTTTGATACTGTTTTGGTATTATATCGTGCGCCGGGCATTATTGTGGCAAATGCAAAAAATTAAGAAAATAATATCAAAAAAAAGTACTTTTTGAGCAAAAAATCACCAAAAAATCTAAAAAACCGCCTGAAAACATGTTTCAAAAATCAACTCCAGCAAAAAAACTCAAATTTTTTTCAACAAATCAGATTGATTGAAATTTTACAAAGGTTTCGCGGTATTTAAATACGAAATTTTTGTAAAAAAATATCGAGAAAATTATACTCAAAACAGAGGATTTCATTTGATTACGAGTATTATGACAGCAGTTTGGTATTGATTATCAAATTGCAATTTTTTATGCTTTTGTATGTAATTTGGATATTTAATGATAACTTTGTGCCAAAAATTATTATAGTTGAACAGTATTGAAGAAAAATTAAAGGAAGGTTTAATCTTTTCTGTTGATAAGCCTTACAAATGGACATCGTCGGATGTTATACGTAAAATACGAAGTATTCTGCGTTATCAGCATAAAATAAAAAAGATAAAAGCAGGTCATGCAGGTACTCTCGATCCGCTTGCAACAGGCGTACTTGTTGTTTGCACAGGCAAAGCGACGAAGCAGATAGAAGAAATTCAATCAGGTGAAAAAGAATATGTTGCCGATATTCGTTTTGGAGCAACAACACCTTGTTTCGACCTCGAAAAGCCGCCAGATGCCATTTTTCCGTACGAACATATAACGCGTGAAAAGTTTGAAATTTCGCTGCAAAAATTCACTGGAACAATAGAACAGATTCCACCACTTTTTTCGGCAAAAATGATAAACGGAATCCGCGCTTATGAGTTTGCACGCAGAGGCGAAAATGTTGAAATAAAATCATCAACAATTCATATAAAAGAAATAGAAATCATTAAGTTTGATTTGCCGGATGTTGTTTTAAGAATTGTTTGCAGCAAAGGTGCTTATATTCGTGCAATTGCTCGTGATTTAGGTTTCGAAATGCAAAGCGGAGCGCATCTTACAAATTTATGCCGTATCCGAAGCGGAAATTTTTTATTACATAACAGTCTTAATATAAATGATTTAGAAATTTTTTTCAAAAATATTGAAACAAAATGAACATATGCTCGTATAAAAGGCATTGTTATATATAATCTTACTGTAAAAATAAATATCAAGTAATTAATAAATCAAGCAGATGAAATTAAATCAGTTTAATTTTAAACTTCCGCCGGAACTTGTTTCTAAATATCCTTCGCAAGAACGGGATGAATGTCGATTAATGGTTATCGACAGAAAAAAAGGGAAAATAGAGCACAAAATATTTAAAGATTTGGTAAAATATTTTGAAAACGGGGACGTAATGGTCTTCAACAACACGAAAGTTTTTCCTGCACGTTTGTATGGAAGTAAGGAAAAAACAAAAGCCGAAATAGAAGTTTTTCTTTTACGCGAACTCAATCCCGACCAAAAACTTTGGGATGTTTTAGTTGATCCTGCGCGAAAAATACGCATAGGAAATAAACTGTATTTTGGTGAAAATGAAGAACTTGTCGCCGAAGTTATTGATAATACGACATCTCGCGGGCGCACACTGCGTTTTTTGTGCGATACGCCTCATGATAAATTTAAGGAAAAACTTTATCAACTTGGCGAAACACCGCTTCCGCACTGGGTTCGTCCTAAAGTTGAAAAAATAGACAACGAACGCTATCAGACAATTTTTGCAAAAGAAGAAGGCGCTGTTGCCGCTCCTACGGCAGGTTTGCATTTCAGCAATATATTGCTTAAACGTTTGGAAATAAAAGGAATACAATTTGCGGAAATTACTTTACACGTAGGACTGGGCAATTTCAGAGTAATTGAAGTAGAAGATTTATCGAAACATAAAGTAGATTCCGAAAAAATTTTGATAAGCGAAGAAACAGCAAAAATTATAAATTCGGCAAAAGACAAAGATAAACGGGTTTGCGCAGTTGGAACAACAGTTTTACGCACGCTTGAAACATCTGTTACAACAACAGGCAGAGTGATTCCTTTTGACGGCTGGACAAACAAATTTATTTTTCCTCCCTATGAAATCAGTATTCCCGACCGAATGATAACAAACTTTCAGATGCCGCTTTCAAAAATGTATATGATGGTTTGCGCCTTTGCCGGTTATGATTTCGTGCGTGAAGCGTATAATGTTGCAATAAAAGAAAAATACGGTTTCGGCACTTATGGTGATGCGATGCTTGTATTGTAGTGTTTTCATAATTAATGTTTTTGAAATGTTCCGTGTCTTGCGATGCGGAACATTTTTTTATAAAAAATGAAAATTTTACACAAATCGGACAGCAAACCGTCTGACATTAAATTCGTTGCATTTGATATTACGGCTTTAACAATAATTCAATACCTGAAATTATTCGTCTTTAACCGATGTTTAATCTTATATTAATAAGTCGTTCCTTACGAATAAAAAAATCAGCAATAACACAACATTATTTTTGTCAATTTTGTTTTGACAAAAAAGCAGGCACCACGTCATTGCGAACTGCGAAGCGAAGCAATCCAGAAATAATTGTCCGAACTTTGATTCGTGTGATTAAAATGATTAAAAATGAATGAAAAACAAAAAAAATATCCCGTAGGGATAAAATGCTGGTAGAAATTTCATCGCAACCAAAGGTTACGTGCGGAGCAGCGGCGGTTTTTCATGTCATCTGCGGTAACCCGCACGTGATGTACAAAGAAATACGGTTTTTACCGAGCGATGCATTCCTAATGGAATGCGAATAAACAAATCAGAAAGCGCAGCGAAGAAACACACAAAAACCTTATTTCAAAAACAAAACAACCTTGGTGGCAAAAGATAATACACACATCTCAACCTTATTACCTTATTTTTCATTGCTTCTGGATTGCTTCGGGCTGACGCCCTCGCAATGACGAAAAAAAGAAGAAAAAACTGTTCCTGTTTTGCCGACTTTTAGCATGTATATATGTAAAACACGGTATTTTTATTCGACAATTTACATTTATAAATGTTTATAACAAATGATTTCAGCACTTATTAAGGAGCAACTATTTATTTATTATCTTCTTTATTCTACCTAATTCCCAATTTTCTCATTATGTTCTCGCTTTCTGGAGTAAGATTAACGTTTTCTTCTTCTGCTTCTTGTCCAAGAAATGTTCGCTCGTCATATCGGTTCTGTTTAATTTCAGTTAAACTCAAGTTTTTTGTTTGTGTTAATAATAATGTTTCATATTCCCTGATGTCTTTTTTTGCCTCCTCTATTAATTTTCATTTAACATTTGTTAATTCTCTTTTCTTTTCTGTTAATTCCCTTTTCTCCTCTGTTAATTTTCTAATAGTTTCTTCTTGAATTTTTTTTGCATCATCATATCGACTACTACCTATTTTACCTATCTCCTGTCTGTATTGTGCAGTCCCATTTGCTTCAGCTATAATTCTTGAGGGCGTAAGGTTTCCTGCATTTCTATCTAATATTATTGCTCGTGCAGTTGCAATAAATTTTTCTCTATCAGCTTCAGGGATATTTGGTATATATTCTGCAATAATTTTTTCTCACAGTTTCACATACTCTTTTTCTCCCAGTTCTTTTGCTACATGATCTGGTGCTTTGACTGAAACTTTAAGAGTATCAGTGTTTTTTCTTTCCACTACTGCCTTTGTCTGCGCTGCAAGTCTGTCAAAAGACAAAAAAATAACCGCTGCAACGGTAAAAACCGTGCAAACAAATGTTTTTAGCGAAATGTTAAGAAAAGATTTTTCCTTTTTTACTCAAT
>JAIRKV010000037.1 GCA_031259935.1 Prevotellaceae bacterium
TGCTTTTGTGTTATCTTAACATGTTCGACAATTCTTATTTGTCGCCTGATGAATTAAGGTTTTCAAAAATGGCGCCGCGTTATCCCGAAGGCTGGATATGGAATAATTTTGGAGATAAAACCGTAGCCATGACACTTGAAACTCCGTACACATATTTTGGCGCAAGCAATATATGGCTGAATACGGAAAATCTTCGCGATTTCGGCAAAACAACACTTGATGCAATAGCGATGTATTTTGGAATTTGTACGCCCGACAGAATAATTTTGGATAGCGAAAATGCAAAAATACAGGGAAAATGGAAAAAACTGCAATCGGATAAAATGCTGTACTTTGGCGATAATTATTTCTGTTCGCAAAAATCAGAAAATAAAATAACCTGCAAGTATAAAAAACTGCCTGCCGGAAAATATGAAATTTATAAATGGAACGCAGGCGAAAGCAGCGAAACGCCTGTTACGGATATGAACAGGTGGATTTTAATCGACACGCATGAACAAAAGAAAACATCAAATTTCAAATACAAGTTCAAATCAAAAACCGTCAACGAAATTCTTGATGCGATAATGTTAATAAAAGTCGGAGATTACGAGAATCAGACTTCAAAATAAACAATTCGGTTTCTGCAAATGCCTTTTAATTGCCGGCAGCACAGCTTTATCATAAAATTTTTCCACAGGATTATCTGCAATATTTAGTCGCTCCTTAAAAATAAAAAAAAATCAGCAATAATACGACATTATTTCTATCAGTTTTGTTTTGACATAAAAGCAAGCAGCACGTCATTGCGAGGAGCGTAGCGACAAAGCAATCCCGACCTGCGCTTTGTGTTTTTTCTGGATTAACTTCGTTGAGCTCCGCTGCGCTTCGGTTGCTTCCTGCTTCGCAGTTCGCAATGACGAACACAAAGCACAAGTCTGGATTGCTTCGTCATTTCATTCCTCGCAATGACGCTCTTAAATTTTAAATCTTTAAATGATTAAATCTTTTTGCTGCGCTCCTCGCAATGACGTGCTGTTTAATTTTGTCCTGACACAAAACCGACAGAAAGAAATAAAGACCGAAAATTTTAATGTGTCCTTTCGTTTTTTATTTTTATGTATTTTCGTTTAAATAATCTGAATATTTCTCCGAAAAACAGTATGAGAGATGTGCCGAGTATAATTTTAAGCCAGTCGTTGATGTGTAGCGGTTCTGTTTGAAAAATTTTTCCTCCGAATTGCACTATAAAAATTTGTCCTGCCAAAATGCAGATTGCTATTGATAAAAACGCTTTACTTTTTTTCAGCATCGCAAATGCCGATTTGCCGCTTGCAAAGGCTTTCACGTTAAACATGTTCCAGAATTGCAGCATTACAAAAGTTGTAAACAGCATTGAAAGTTGATAGAGCGACAGTTTATTTTCCCAAACAAATAACATGGTCATCAAAATGCCTGTAAATATTATGCCTGTAAACAAAATCGACCAAGCCATTGACGATGTTATTATAAAATCGCTTTTTTTTCGGGGTTTTTCTTTCATCACATTAGGATTCGGCGGCAGGGCGGCAAATGCCATCGCTGCAAGCGTGTCCATTATAAGATTTATCCACAGTATTTGAGTAACGGTAAGAGGCAATTCGCTTTCTCCCTGTCCGAAAACAGAGCCGAAAAATACGATTACAATCGCAACAAAATTTATTGTAAGCTGAAACATTACAAATCGTTGAATATTTCTGTATAACGAGCGTCCCCATAGCACGGCGGTTGCAATGCTGTAAAATGAATCGTCGAGAAGTGTAATATCGCTTGCTTCCTTTGCAACCGAAGTTCCCGAACCCATTGACAGTCCGACATGAGCAAAATTAAGAGCAGGTGCATCGTTTGTGCCGTCGCCCGTTACGGCTACAACTTCGTTGCGCTGCTGCAAAAGTCGAACCAGACGCTGTTTGTCCATTGGGCGCGCTCGCGACATTATTTTCAAGCCGTCGATGATTTCCAGCAGTTCTTCGTCTGTTTTTTCGGCAAATTCGATGCCTGTGATTCTGTTTATGTCCGTATCGGTTTCGTCGTTCCAAAGTCCTATCTGGCGGGCAATTTCACAGGCGGTAGCCGGCGTATCGCCTGTAACTATTTTTATTTTTATTCCTGCATTCAGGCAATTTTTAACCGCTTCGGGAACATCTTCGCGAACAGGGTCGGCAATTGCTGCTATGCCGATGAATTTTAGCATATTTCCGTCGATTGCATCCGATATTACATTCACATTACAGGTGCAAAAGGCAAAACCAAGCGTACGCATTGCCT
The DNA here is from genome assembly GCA_031259935.1 of Prevotellaceae bacterium. Taxonomy (GTDB): domain Bacteria; phylum Bacteroidota; class Bacteroidia; order Bacteroidales; family UBA932; genus JAIRKV01. The sequence goes on from JAIRKV010000037.1 coordinate 2,287, forward strand.
TATTCTGAAAGTCGCGTAACTGTTCGGATATAATTTCATCATTGGTATTTTCTGCGCACATTGCCCGTACTATTTCGGGCGCTCCTTTTACGTACAATCGCCGCTCGCCACTGGGATATTCTGCAAGGGTAGCCATGTATTTGCGTTCGGTCGAAAACGGTATCTGTTCTATAATTTTTACGCTGTTTCTCAAATCAAAATAATCTTTTCCTCTGGCTTTCAGCCATAACAATAATGCTCCTTCGGTAGAATTTCCCATTACTTTGCCGTTTTTATCGAGAAATACCGTAGAGTTTATTGCTATTAAATCTTCAATTACCGTTTTGTCAATATTATCGTCGTAAAGAAGTATGGAATTGACATTCATTTGATTTTGAGTAAGAGTTCCCGTTTTATCGGTACAGATCACCGTTACGGCTCCCATAGTTTCGCAGGCGTGCATTTTGCGAACCAGATTATTTGTTTTCAGCATTTTTCGCATGCTCATTGCAAGGCTCAGTGAAATACTCATAGGCAAGCCTTCGGGAACTGCCATTACTATTATCACAACGGAAATCATAAAATATTTCAATATGCTGTCGACAATTTCTATCCATGGTGCATTAAGCAGATTGCCGTTTATCATGCCTTTAAAAACCATTATCAAAAAAATCAAAGCGGCAAGCGCCGTTCCCGTGCGCCCGATTAATGACGAAAGTCGCGACAGTTGCAGATTTAACGGTGTTTTTTCGGTACTTTCAATAGTCGACTGCTGTGCAACGCTGCCGTATTCGGTTTTATCGCCGACGGCTTTTATGCGCATTACTCCGCGTCCTTCCATAACTGTTGTGCCGCGCATCAGCATGTTCGACGGATATGTTGCATCGCTGTCGAAATCTTCTTTTTTTGCTGTTTTTGTAATCGACGGCTCGCCTGTGAGCGTAGATTCATTAACTACAAGCGATGTGGATTCAAGCAGTTCGCCATCGGCGGGAACTTCTTCTCCAAGTTCAATCAAAACAATGTCGCCTACAACAATATTCTGTTTTGAAATTTCGCAGATTTCGCCGTTACGGATAACTTTCACCAAAGTGTCATCATTTACCTTGTTGAGAATGTCGAAGCGTTTTTTGGCATCTGTTTCAAACCAGAATGCAACGCCCGTAGCCAGAATTATTGCGCATACAATGCCTATTGTTTCTATAAATTCTTTGGTAAAAAATGATGTTGCAAACGACAGAATCGCCGCTGCCAGAAGAATTTTGATAACGGGGTCGTTGAATTTTTCAAAAAATAATTTCCATAATGAAGTTTGTGCGGGAGGCGTAACAATATTCTCGCCGTGCAATTTTCTGCTTTCCTGTACCTGTTCGGCTGTAAGTCCTTTATATTTTAGCATTTTATAATTTGTTTTTTGATGTTTTTCGCTTTTGTCTGTCTTCGTCTTTCCATGCAATGAGTTCACCTTTTTCGATTTCATTTGCCCTGTCGTCAAGCAGGGTTTCGATATAAGTTTTAAAACTCATATTATTTTGCACAGCCATCATTCCGAGTATTTTTCCCGTGCGGTCGGATATGTCAATCAACTTCCGCTTTTTATGATTGTTTTTCATAATAATGTAATAAAAATTTTTGCAAATATATATGATATATATGATATATAAAAATAAAACCTAAACCGGGCATCCCTTTACAGCCGCAGATTAAGGCATCTAATGCAGGTGATAATGACGCTGATAAACCGCCTGAAAATACTCTGATAAAAAAAATCTTTAATAAATTTAATAAATTATAAAATCACTTCCGATTAAATGATTAAATTTGTGCCGTAAATCAAATTAAAATTATGATAAAATCAATGACAGGCTTTGGAAAAATCGACTGTGCGCTGACCGACAGAACAGTTTCTGTTGTTATTCGGTCTGTCAACAGCAAACAGTTTGATGCCGTATTTCGTTTGCCCTCTCCGTATCGTGATTATGAATCCGACTTTCGTGCGGAACTTCTGAAAGTTGCACGGCGCGGAAAAATAGAAGTAACCGTGAGTTGCACGATGACAGCCGAAAACATGGCGGCAAATATCAGCAGCGAGGTCGTTATCGCATATTTCAACCAAATGAAATCAATAACCCGCCAGACAGGCATCTACGCCCGTTCGCCCGAAATATTGAAAGCCGTGATGACTTTTCCGGGCGTATTCGATGCCGACCGCAAGTGCGAAAATAGCGAAGAAAAAGAATCCGTTTTAAACTGTTTTCGACAGGCGCTGGACCAGTTTAATCTGTATCGCGAACAGGAAGGCGAAGCGCTCGGCGCCGACATTTTAAATCGCGTTGAAAATATCGACAGGCTGCTGCTGCAGCTTGAACCTTTCGAAAAAGAACGCATAAATCAAATAAAAATACGCATCGAAAACCTGTTTAACGAGTTTATTCCCTCTGCCCAGACAGACAAAAACCGCTTTGAACAGGAACTGATTTATTATCTCGAAAAACTCGACATAACCGAAGAAAAAGTGCGGCTCAAACAGCACTGCAATTATTTTCGCGAAACGGTAAACGAAGACAGTCCGGGGCGGAAAATATCATTTATCTGTCAGGAAATGGGGCGCGAAATCAATACACTCGGCTCAAAAGCAAACGACGTAAATATCCAGCGCCTTGTTGTGCAAATGAAAGATGAACTCGAAAAAATTAAAGAACAGGTACTGAATATTCTGTAAAACCATATCCCCGAATATCATCAAAATGGAAGAAAAACCATCAAATAAAGTAATTATTTTTTCGGCGCCTTCGGGCTCGGGCAAAACAACAGTAGTGAAACATCTGCTGGCAAAATATCCCCGTCTCAAATTTTCCGTTTCGTCGACAAGCCGCAAAAAACGCGACGACGAAATCGAAGGCAAAGACTATTACTTTATTACCCCTGATGAATTCAAACGGCAGATTGCACAGGGCAAATTTATCGAATACGAAGAAGTATATGAAGGTCGCCTTTACGGAACGCTGAAAAGCGAAGCCGAACACATATGGAACGAAGGAAAAATCATTGTATTCGACGTAGACGTAAAAGGCGGGCTGCGCATCAAGGAAACATACGGAAATCAGGCGCTGTCGGTATTCATAATGCCATCGTCGCTCGACGAACTGCGCCGCCGTCTCATTCGGCGCGCCACAGAATCGCTTGCCGACATAGAAAAACGCGTGCGCCGCGCCGACGAAGAACTTTCGTATGCAGGCAGTTTCGACAGAATAATTCTGAACGACAGCCTGCATGAAGCCTTGAAAAACGCCGAAATCATTGTTGAAGAATGGATAAACCGCTGAAACATCGGCACAGTAAAAATTTTTTTAAAAAAATAAAAAAAATTGTACACTATTCAAAAAAAATACTTAATTTCGCAAAAAAATTAATTGAACATTAATGGAAGAAGCAGAAACATGTCTTTTTTTTCAAGAAGCAAGTCGAATACCGGCGCCGGCGCATTACCTGTCGGCGCCGGCAGATGACTTGCCGACGTCGGTACGAGGCTCACTGAAGTCAGTGCGTCATTCAGTGACCTCGCTGCGTCGTTGGGAGACCTCTGTGAGACTTTCCCAGACCTCTGTGAGACTTTTCCAGACCTCTGTGAGAGATTTCCAGACCTCTGCGAGACTTTCCCAGACCTCTGCGAGACTTTCCCAGACCTCTGCGAGAGATTTCCAGACCTCTGTGAGAGATTTCCAGACCTCTGCAAATTACACGAAAACTTCTAATAATAACATATATTCATTTTTTAAATAAATCAAATATGAAAGATTACATTCCTTACAGAGATTCGGAACTGGCGGCATGGAGCGCCAATTTCACAGCACAGATAAGCGCTAACGCAGCAGCGTGGGAAATACCGCGCGACGACGTCAGCGAACTGCAAACCCTTACCGACGCCTTTGCCACGCTTCATGCGCAGGCAGACAGCCCGGCAAAAAACTCCATCATCGTAACGGAAAAAAACGCCGCCCGCAAAGCGCTGGAAGCAAAAATCCGCTCGCTGGTCGGCTTCCGACTGAAAAACCCCGTCATTACCGATGCCGAACGCATCGCAATGGGGCTTCACGTGCGCGACACCACGCCAACACCAGTTCCCGTGCCGACGTCGCGCCCCGAAATCGACCTCGACGTGCTTGATGTCCGCCGCCTGAAAGTCGTATTCCACGACATGGGCAGCAAAAGCAAGGCTAAACCCTATGGCGTAAACGGCGCAGTCATCGTGTATGCCGTGCTCAACGCCCCGCCCGCCGACGTTGGCGCCCTCACCCGCAGCGTGCTTGCAACCCGTACCCCGCACACCCTCGAATTTACCGAAGAAGAACGCGGCAAAACGGTTTACGTCGCCATCTGCTGGCAAAACGAAAAAGGCGAACGCGGTCCGTGGAGCGAAATCGAAAGCGCAATAGTTCCCTGAAAGGGATTTTAATGATTTAAAGATTTAAAGATTTAAAGAATAATAAACAAAAAATTCGTGTGAATTAGTGGACAAAAAACAGAGAAAGAAAACGTCATTGCGGGTGCAGCCCCAGGAGCAATATTAATCAGTTCATAAAATGTAGTTATCAATATTTCTAAAAATTACTAAACCGCTCCCGCTGCACTCCCTGCAATGACAATTAAA
>JAIRKV010000044.1 GCA_031259935.1 Prevotellaceae bacterium
GCCTGTTTCGGGGAAAATTATAGAAGTAAACGCCGAACTTGAAAACGCTCCCGAATCGGTAAACAAAGATCCTTACGGCAGCGGTTGGATGATAAAAATAGAACTGTCAAATCCGGATGAATTAAACAATCTGCTTGTTGCAGAACAATATCAGGAAATTGCCCAATAGTCTTTTTGAGCGCTTGAATGTCCTGAAAAAGGCTGACAGGTTAATGCCGAAGTTTTAATGTTGATTTTTACTGTGTGTTTATTGTATGGTTTATTTACAGCCGTACAGTCAAAAATTATGCAACTTTTTACTTTCGTATTCACAAATCGTTGGTTTTGTTTCACGCCATAAATCCTTTGAACAGAACTCCTTGCATGAATAATAAACGTGCTGTTCTGTCATGCCGTAAAATTCGTTTTACTGTTATTTTTTAGCGACAAGATTCAATTCTTCCGCTTTTTTTTGCATAAAACAATATGCTTCGTTATAATCATTTTTTATAATTCCATCCAGTATTGCATCTTTTATTGCATTTTTTATGATTCCTACTTCGCGACAAGGGTGCAATCCGTAAACGTTCATAATAAGTTCGCCGGATATCGGAGGTTGAAAATTTCTGATTTTATCTTTTTCTTCAATTTCTTTAAGTTTTTGACGCACAAGTTGAAAATTTGCAAGATGCCGTTTTTGCGTTTGTTCGTTTTTTGATGTTATGTCGGCTTCGCAAAGCAACATCAAGTCGTCAATATCGTCTCCGGCATCAAACAGCAACCGGCGTACAGCCGAATCGGTAACTTCGTCGAGCGACAAAGCGATGGGACGCAAATGCAGTAAAACAAGTTTTTGCACATATCTCATTTTTTCATTCATTGGCAATCGAAGTTTCGCAAAAATGGAAGGAATCATTTTGCTTCCAACATATTCATGTCCGTGAAAAGTCCAGCCCTGTTCGGCATCATAGCGTTTTGTTATGTATTTTGCAATATCGTGCAGCAGCGCAGCCCAGCGCAGCCAAATATTATTTGTTGTTTTACAAATGTTATCAACAACTTCGAGCGTATGTAAAAAATTATCTTTATGCTGTTTTCCTTCAACGGAATTAACTCCTTTCAAATCTGCAAGTTGAGGCAAAATCATACTGAGTATTCCTGTCCTGTCGAGCAATTTAAATCCTGTTGATGGTTTCGGCGATTTCAATATTTTATTCAACTCGTAGATTATTCGCTCCATTGATACGATTTTCAGTCGATGTCTGTTATTGCATATTGCTTCAAAAACGTTATCATCAATTCTAAATTGCAGTTGGGTGGCAAATCTTATTGCGCGCAACATTCGCAAAGGATCGTCTGAAAATGTAGTATCGGGATCGAGCGGCGTACGTATGATTTTGTCGTGCAAATCCTGTATTCCTCCAAAAGGATCGATAAGCATACCGAAATCTTCTTCATTCAAACTTAATGCCAAAGCGTTGATTGTGAAATCACGACGATTCTGGTCGTCTTCAAGCGTTCCGTTTTCTACAACCGGATTACGCGAATTACTGTCGTAAGATTCTTTGCGCGCACCAACAAATTCAATATCGGTTTCTTTGTAATGCAACATTGCCGTGCCGAAATTTTTGAAAACGGAAACTTTTTTAATTCCTGTTGTTTTGGCAACTTTCTTAGCAATATTGATACCGTTTCCTTCAACAACAATATCGATATCATTAGACGGTCGCCGTAAAAAATAATCACGAACAAATCCGCCAATAACAAAAATGCGCTGCTGCTCGCTTTTTGCAACTTCGGCAATTATTTTGAATATCTCTCTATCCAAGGGATTTTCACGCTCGACCATAATTATTTATTTCAGACATCGTGTAAAAAAATAAATTATTTAGTAATAATTTCGCACAAAAGTAGTAATTTTGTTCAAAATTAAAATATTTAATATTTATGAAAATTAAAAAAACAGGCGCGAACCTTCCTGCAATTCACGAAATGGGCAGGAAAATACAGCAATTAAGTATAGAAACAGGACAGGAATATTTATTTTTACAGCGTGGCATAAATTCGGTTGTAAATATTGATTTACGTGAAGTTGTAAAAAATATAGATTTCAACAGCAAAGACATACAGACTTATCCGCCAAGTCAGGGGCGCAGCGAATTGCGCGAAGCAATAAACAGTGAATATTTCGGCGGAAAAACCGATATTTCATGTATTTCGATTTGCGGCGGCGGAATGCCCGGTATCGACAATGCTTTTCAAATTGCCGACGTGCGGAAAATCTATCTTCCTGTTTATCATTGGGGAAATTATCACAATGCAATGAAAATTCGCAATATCGAATATGCCGAATATGATTCGTTTGATAATTTGAACAGAATAATTTCCGAACTCAAAGACTGCGCCGTATTATTAGGCGATCCGGGAAATCCATTCGGAAACAAATATGATGATAATGAAATATTTGCAATAATTAAAAAACTTGGCGATAACGGAACAGTCGTTTTTTATGACAGTCCGTACAGACGAGTTTTTTACGACAGAAACGATGATTTTTATATTCGCCTTTTGGATATTGACAATCTTATAATACTTGACAGTTTCAGCAAATCGCTGGGACTTAGCGGACAGCGTTTGGGATTTGTTCATAGCAAAAATGCGGAATTTAATCACGAAATGGCTGTACGTCTTGCTTTTGCTACAAACGGAACAAATGCTTTTGCCCAAATTCTTGTTGAAAAACTGCTGATCACAGAAGCCGGGCAAAAAGCAGTAACTGATTTTAAAACAAAAACAGTAAGCGAAATAACAAAAAACATAAAATATCTGAAAAAATCGGGATTTATTGCAAATGAATTTTACAATGAATCTGTTCCCACAGGAATTTTTGCAATTGTAAGCATAAGCGAAGACGAACTGCTTGCAAACAGAATAGGAAGCGTATCGCTTTCGAAATTCACATTATCGCGCAAACAGGAAGCCGCAAAATATTCGCGCATTTGCGTTTCAATCGATCATAAAAAATTTGTGGAATTTTTTGAGAATATGAAAGCGAAAAAATAAAACGATTTGTACTTTATTTGATTGAATACCAGATACTTAAATTTTTATGTTATTACGCATTGTCAAAAAAATATCAATATAAACCATTAAAATAGATTCAAAATGCTGTCGCGAATAGAAGAAGACCAAAAACTGGTTAGACAATTTTTAAATGGTAATACAAAAGCATATGCAAAATTATTTACCAGATATAAAGATGCAATATATTTTTTGA
>JAIRKV010000086.1 GCA_031259935.1 Prevotellaceae bacterium
AATCCTATAGAACGAGTGTGGTGGTTAATGAGGAAACAGGTAACACACAACAGATGGGTCAAATCCATGGAACAAAGAATAAATGAGTTTGAGGCTTGGTGTCAGAATGTAAACAGGAAACAAATCATTTCTGTTTGTAATTTAATCGAAAATATTTATTAGACTTTATCTTATTAAACTTTTGCAAAGGTCTCGAAATATCATTGCTGATTTTTTATTTGTAAGGAGCAGTTATATAAAATTTCAGGCGTTTAGTCAAAGATTTCAAGCGCTACCATGATTTATCCCGCTTTTATTGTGTCGATGTTCAATAAAATAGATTTTTAATGAAGTTTAAACATCTGTTATAATTTCAATCATTTTTATCTTTCTCTATCAATACAACGGCATAAGCAGCAATACCTTCTTCACGTCCGACAAAGCCCAATTTTTCGGTAGTAGTGGCTTTTATTGAAATCATGTCAGCATCAATATTCATTATTTTTGCCAAACATTTTTGCATTTCATCTACGTAGGGATTTATTTCAGGCTTCTGCAAACAAACAACAGAGTCGATATTAACAATAGCATATTTTTTTTCAGCAAGCAAATTAACCGTTTTTCGCAAAAGTACTTTACTGTCAATATTTTTATATTGCATTTCACTGTCGGGAAAATGATGCCCGATATCGTTCAAAGCAGCAGCGCCAAGCAAAGCATCGCATATTGCATGAATAAGCACATCGCCGTCGGAATGAGCAATTGCGCCTTTATTGTGATTAATTTTTATTCCCCCAATCCACAAATCAATGCCAAAACCTAATTCGTGAACATCATATCCGTTTCCGATTCGTATCATAATTATGAATATTTTTGCAAAGTTAAAAAAGAAAAATTAAAACCTCGCTTACAGATATAAATAAATTTTACCTATCTTTGCATCATATAATTATATATTTATACTGAATTTTGAATAAAATTAATTTAATAAAATATTACTGTAAATTATCGTTTTTATTTGTAATTTATTTGTTTTTAGCGCCTGCCAATGTTTTACAGGCACAGGATCCGATATTCAGTTTATTTGAATCCACGGCTATGAATTTTAATCCGAGCCATACAGGCAATGAAGATTATTCGCGCATTTCACTGGGATATCGAAATCAATATCCTACATACAAAAGTCCGTTTGCAACATATATGGCAGCATACGATTTGTATTTTGAAAACATTCACAGCGGATTCGGATTAATGCTAATGCACGATAATGTTGCGAAAGGCGTTTTTACAACAACATCAATAAGTTTGGCATATTCAAACAACATACGTCTTGCCGATGAATTATACATACGCGGAGGCTTGTCGCTTTCGTATTTTAACAGAAAACGTAACCCAAACGGATTAATATTTCCCGACATGCCTTATTTTAACGGTAATATTGCCTATCCTTCCGACTATCCTGTGATACATGGAAATACCATACACGTAGGATTCGGCGCAACTTTACTGTTTAAACGATTCAAAGCAGGAGCGGCAATACTTAATCTTGGCGGTCAGAATTTGTCACAATCAACATTAATATCTTTACCCGATCCTTTGAAAGTTACAGGTTATATTGCTTTTGATATTCCTGTTATCCAACGATATAATAGCAGAGCGATGAAAGAAGATGTGTTCGTTATATCTCCATACGCAAGATATATACGTCAATACGATTTTGACGATATTGACATTGGCGCTTATTTTGATTTAAATAAAGTGTTTGCAGGCTTGTCGCACAGGTCGGATACAAATTTCAAAAATTCAACTTTTGTTGCAGCGGCAGGTTTTAGAACAAAATATTTTAATATCTCGTACAGCGCAAACTTTGGCAACCTGGGTTCACAGTCGCGTTATGTATCGGCACATGAAGTAAGTGTTATATTTAAACTAAAAAACAAAGAAGAAGAGCGAATATTACAGGGAATATATTCGGACAGGCAACCAACTGAATATCAGCGAACAAGAACCTACAAATGTCCGTATTAACAATATTTAATAATATTAATTTTTCAAAAAAATGAATAAAAACAATAATATATCCAAAAAAAATAATAATTTTGTACAATTATTTTATAGAATAATGGTATTATGAAACTAAAATTTTTACCGATAATTTACTGCATTTTTGCATTAAGTTTAACAGGATGTTTCCTGAAAAAGAAAAGTAGCGGCGTATCCGAAACAACAGGTTGGAAGTATAACGACCGTGAATATGGCGGTTTTGAAGTATTGACTCCGCGAAAACAAGCAACAGCGCCCGGTCTCGTGTTTATCGAAGGCGGATTATATGTTATGGGACGTGTTGTGGAAGACCTTGGTTATGCAAATAACAATACTCCACGCCGAGTTACTGTTGACTCATATTACATTGATGAAACGGAAGTTCGTAATGTCGATTACCGAGAATACATACACTGGTTAGGCAGAACTTATGTGTCGTATCCCAATGTTGTACAGAACGCCCTGCCCGATACTTTGGTCTGGCGCAGCCCAATGTCGTATAACGAGCCAATGGTGGAAACATATTTCCAGCATGTTTCATTCGACAACTATCCTGTTGTAGGCGTTACGTGGCGACAGGCAAGCGATTACTGCCTGTGGCGTACCGACCGCGTAAACGAAGTGCAACTTGTGAAGAAAGGCATTTTAAAATTAGATTTGGCAAGCCAAAAGGACGACAACAATTTCAATACGGATGCATACCTTGCCGGACAATACGAAGGCACTGTCAAAAAAGGATTGAAAGACATATCATCCGATGATAAAAATGCAACGCGCAAAGTGAAAATGAGCGATGGAATATTATTCTCGAAATATCGTCTTCCAACAGAAGCAGAATGGGAATTTGCAGCTGCCGGACTTATAGGCGTAACCGAAAATGAACGCATAACAGAACGAAAAGTATATCCGTGGACAGGCGGTTCTACCCGCAGCAATTATAAGAAAACGCGCGGACAAATGATGGCTAATTTCCAAAGAGGCAGAGGCGACCTTATGGGAGTTGCAGGCAATCCGAACGATGCATTTGCAACACCGGCTCCGGTGCGTTCGTTCCTGCCCAACGATTACGGTTTGTACTGCATGGCAGGAAATGTTAACGAGTGGGTTTTGGATGTTTACCGTCCACTGTCGTTCAACGATATGGATGAATTTAAACCGTTCCGCGGAAACGTTTATACCAAATTTGCCGTTGACAGCGAAGGAAAACCATTGCAAAAAGACCAGTACGGCAGAATGATATATGATACGATAGGATATACTCCCGACAGATTTAATTATCAAACAGGCGACTTGCGTAACTACAACGATGGAGATTACAAATCGCTTATGACCGACATCTCGGCAATAGAGAATCCCGAAGCGCTGTCGAAAACTTCGGACATGTACTACCAGGGCGAAGGTGAACTTGGCAAAGGTCGTACATCGCTTATCAGCGACAAATCGAGAGTGTATAAAGGCGGCTCGTTTTTGGACAGAGCATACTGGCTAAGCCCAAGTACACGGCGTTTCCTCGACGAAGACAAATCTGCCTGCGATATAGGTTTCCGATGCGCCATGAATATGGTTGGAACAAAATCAGACCAGATGGCAGCAGGTAAAAAACGAAAAAAATAAAATTAATAAACAGTAAATAAAACCTCATTCCGAGGTTTTATTTTTTTATACGGCAAATAATATGAAAATATCAGATATTTACGAAATATTTAAAAAATATCCCGACATAATTACCGACAGCAGAGAAGTCGTTACCGGTTCAATTTTCGTAGCGCTTAAAGGCGATACGTTTGATGGAAATAAATTTGTTGATTCGGCTCTTGAAAAAGGCGCTGCCTGTGCAATAGCCGACGACAAATCGCTTTCGGGAAAAGAAAGAATTATTATTGTGGATGATGCTCTCAAAACCTTGCAGGATCTGGCGGCTTATCATCGAAAAAAACTTGGCACGCCTGTGCTTGCAATAACGGGCAGCAACGGAAAAACTACAACAAAAGAACTTGTATATCGAATTCTTTCGAAAAAATTTAATGTTGCCGTTACCGAAGGAAATCTGAATAATCATATCGGAGTGCCGAAAACTTTGCTCAAAATGAAAATCGACAATAATTTTGCCGTCATTGAGATGGGAACAAATCATTTCGGAGAAATCAAAACATTATGCCAGATTGCAAATCCTGACTTTGGCTTAATAAATAACATAGGCAAGGCGCATCTCGAATTTTTCGGAAATATTGACGGAGTGGCAAAAGCAAAAGGCGAACTGTTTGAATTTTTATCAACTAATAACGGAAAAATATTTGTGAATAAAGATATTGACATAATTTCGAAAATTGCAGAAAAATATGTTAATAAAGAAAATATTATACCGTACAGCCGACAAAATTACGGCATAAAAATTATTTCGACCGACAGTGAAAATCCGTATCTTCAATTTGTTTTCAACGAAATCGGAGTCTGCACAAAATTAACGGGCAAATATAATATTGAGAATGTTTTATCGGCAATTGCAACAGGCAAGTATTTCAATATTCCGGATGCCGATATTGCAGCGGCAATCGAATCATACAATCCCGATAACAATCGCTCGCAAAAAATAGAAACACGGCAAAACATTCTGTATATGGATGCATATAATGCAAATCCTACAAGTATGCAGGCATCGCTGCTGAACTTTATTAATCAAAACGTTACAAATAAGATGCTTATACTTGGCGATATGCGCGAACTTGGAGCGGGCAGCAAAGCCGAGCATCAAAATATTATACAAATGATAATCGAATCGAAGATAAACGATGTGCTGCTTGTTGGCGATTGCTTCGAAAATGCGGCGCAAAATACGGAATTTAAATGCTTCAAAAACGTTGATGATTGCATAAAATACCTGTGCGGGAATAAAATCAGCAATCGAACGATTTTGATAAAAGGCTCACATGGTATACATCTCGAAAAGATTGAAAAATATTTATAACCGTTTTATAACATCTGACCGACCGAACATATGGACAGTTGTTTCTTAAAAACTTTTTACATTATATATAAACTGTAAGCCGGG
>JAIRKV010000103.1 GCA_031259935.1 Prevotellaceae bacterium
CGAGTATGCATTTTTATGAATAAAAATTATCAAAAAATTAACCAAAAACAAGCATTGCAAGGAGTGCAGCGGTTTAAAGATTTAAAAATTTAAAGATTTAAAGATGCACGTCATTGCGAGCGAAGCGAAGCAATGACGTGCATCTTTAAATCTTTAAATTTTTAAATCGCTTTGCTCCTCGCAATGACGTGCTGCTTGCTTTTGTGTGAAAACAAAACCGACAGAAATAATGTCATTGTTGTTTTTCTTATTTTTAAGGAGCGACTATTTATATTGCATCTTTTTTTGCATATTCCGAAAATTCGCAACCGAAAGTATCTGCCAGATAATTATCAAGTTCGTCTGCTTTGAACGCAAGATTTGTTATGTTGTTTCGTAATTCGGTTGCATATTTTTCGCACAAAAGGTCGGAAAGATGTATTCGATATGAAATAAATATCTGATTATTTTCGAGTCCCAGCTGATATGGCTTCGTTACTCCGCCAAGTAAATATTTAAGCGTCGGCTCCAAATCCTTTTTAGGTAAAATATTTATTGGCGACGTGCAGAATAAATACGAACGGTCGTAAACAAACATTCTTATTTCGGAACTTCCTTTGTGAAATTTCCATGCTTCGTAGCCAACGCGTGCAATTATCGGATTGATGCCCATGTCTTCGATTGCTTTTTCGCAAAATTGAGCAAAATCTGTAAGTTTCTGTTCTGTAAAAATATTTTCCAGCAACTTTTCGCCGCACGATGGGCAATATTCTGTTTGGTCGGATATTAGCGAATCGCAACTGCTGCACTGTACGCTGAACTTTGTTTTGTCGAGTGATTCTATTTCCGATAATATTTTATTTAAACTTTCAACAGGAATACCGAATCCCATGTTGTCGGCATTTTCGGTAATTTTGCTTGCCGTGATTGCAACAAGTTCGCTGTTTTCGTTAAACATTGGACCGCCGCTGTTTCCGGGATTCACTGCTGCGTCTGTCTGTATATAATATTTATTTCTAATCAGTTGTTTTGGCGACGACACTGTTCCTTCGGTTACGGTAAAAGGCATTCCAAACGGATATCCTGCAACGTTCAGTTTCTGTCCTATTTGAACTTCGCCCGATTTTGAAATTCCGATTTCGGGAAGGTTTGAAAAATCGCCTTCTACCATAAGCAGGGCAATGTCAAGGTCGGGATTTACGAGAGCAACATTTGCAAGAAAAAGATTTTTATCGTTATCCTGAATCGCCACTTTTTTGAAACCCGACACAACATGATAATTGGTTACAAACATGTTATGCTGTTTCAGATAGAAACAACTGCCTGTGCCATCTGCATGATTTACTTTATAAACTATTTTGTGTATATTTTGATTCATTTTTTTATTTTTTTTAAGATTTGACTTTTGTTTATTTATATAATTATAAAACAGTTAATGCATTATTTTTTGAAAAATGAAGACATCATTTTCTTTATTCCTTCCGAAATTTGAGCGGCATAATCCGAAAAATCGGAAATGACCGTCAAATCGCCGTTCATTATTTTATCCATTGCCTTGTATAAAATCGGCGCTGCAACATCCGTGCGCTGTGCCGACGCCCGCTGCATTGCATCTATCACCAGTGCGTTTATATCATCCTGCAAATTGTTGTAGTAATACATTTCGTAGAATTTGAACGTAATCATAACGCAAACGTATAAATAATCTTCGTTTTGAATTGCCGATGAAACATCTTCGTATGTTTTCTTAAAGTTTTGCTGAATATTTTCGAGGCTCGAACGGCGTTTGGGCGGAATAAACGTTTCGACATAATATAAATCTTCAGCAAGTTTGTCTTTTGGTATTGCCGCCAATTTTTGTGCAAAATCCTTTCCGCGCGCTACAACTTCCGGCAGCGGAATATCTTCGCGGTTGTGTTCGTAAATGGCTTTGTTCAAATCGTTCAGCAACTGTCCCTGAGGATGTGCATAATACGAAATTTTATATAATGTTGTTGCTATAATGTTCCAAGCGTATCCGTATTTACGGTCGGTTTCAAAAAACTTAACATTTTCAAGACATTCTTTAATGCTCAATTGGAGCGTATCGTAAACTGCGTCAACAGTATTAGTGTCATAAGGCGTAATGTTGGGTTCGTAAATTCGTTCCGCACCGAATTTGGTAACAAATTCATCATCGTATTTATCGCCTGTGAAGCAGATTTCATCGAAAATATAATATATCTTCCATGGATTTATCAGTTCAACAGGACACGAATATTCAAAATGTAACTTGCCATCATTCAATACAATTTGAGCAAGGTTCAGATTGTTAAAGTTAAGCCCTGATACTTGCCGCAGCAATGGTATTGCATTTTTTTCGGGTATTGATAAAAATGGAGCCGTGATTTTAATCTGTTCGTTTTCCAATTTAATATTCACAATTATTGAACCGTGAGGTATATTAAATTCCGTTCCTTTCGAATTTCCGTATTTTCGCTGAAATTCGGGATTCAAATAATTTAAAAATTCTTTAAATGACTTATGATACTCCTGTTTGTCAAAAGCATCCAAACTTCTGTCCCATGCATCCAGATTCATTCTGCTTGCAGTTGAAGAAATTGTAGATAAATTAAACGTTAAAATTTCTTTCATATTAACTTGTTTATTTTTATTATTAAAAATTAATTTTTACAAAGGTAATTATTTTATTTGAATAAGATATTATTGTATTGTTGATTTTTTTAACCGTACAACAGTAATAAAAAATCATTGACTTCTCATTCATTTATTGCTGACGATATAAGTAGTTAATAATTAACAATAAAAACAACCGTCAATCAATCCGTAATGTTAAACGGCTGTAAGAGAGCGACCGATTATATTCGTTGTAATCTGTAAATATTCTGCGTGCAACCGTGCAACAAAACAGTGTTATTACACAAATGCGCGCAGAAAAATACAGAAATGAATGATTTTTAATTAATAAAAAATCCAACCTTTGCCTGTTGCAATCGACCTGTCGCAGTCGTCCGTTCCGGGATTTGTACCTATATAAAGTTGTCCGCTGCTTCCGATTGCCGACCTGTTCTGTAAATCGGTAAATATCCTGTTGAGTTCGGCAGCAGTTAATTTATTGCTTATCATTCTTAAAATTTTTAATTTTGCACCGAGTACGTGAACTGTTTCCAGTTCATTGAAAAGACAGAACACGCGGTCAAAGCCTGTGCAGTCTCGAATATCCAAAGTTTTCAATTTGTTATTTCTACATTGAAGATCATATAATGCGGTGAAACCTGCCACATCAAGGCTTGTCAATTCATTATAACTGCAATCCAAGTTTGTCAGTGTGGTTTTGCAACTGCTGTTCAAATTCAGCGAAGTTATTTTATTAGTGCCGCAATCCAGATTTTCCAACG
>JAIRKV010000120.1 GCA_031259935.1 Prevotellaceae bacterium
ATTAAGACGGTAAATATTTCAGATATTTTTTTCATAATCAACATCAAGTTATCAAATTTTTATTAATTTTGCGGCTCAAAAAATAAAATCTTTTGCATTATGTCAAAAAACATCAAAAAAGAAAAGGAAAATATTAAAGCGGTAGGCGAAGCGTTAAGCAAAGGCGAAAAGTTTTTAACCGAAAATAAAACAGCAATCATTAGAATAATTACGTTTGTGGTTGTTGTTACAGTTGCAATATTTGCTTATGTATATCTTATTGAAAAACCTCGCGCAAATACTGCGCAGGAACAACTGTTTGCAGCACAGCGTTATTTTGAAATCGATTCGTTTAATTTAGCGCTGAACGGCGACGGTATAAACTTTGGTTTCTACGAAATTATCGACGAATACGGTTCGACAAAAGCAGGTCGTATTGCCCGTTTTTATGCAGGCTTTTGCAATCTTCATTCGGGAAATTATGAAGACGCAATTGATATGTTGAAAGAATTCAACGGACAGGATGAATTACTTCAGGCGCGAGCATATTGCGGTATCGGAGATGCTTATGTTGAACTGGAACAGTACGATGATGCCATCGAATATTTTATGAAAGCCGCCAATTATCGCGAAAATGATTTTAGCGCAGCATATCTTATGAAAGCAGGTTTAACTTACGAACAGTTGGGAAAATATGCGGAAGCTCTGGAAGTATATGAAAAAATAAAAACGCATTACAGTAAAACCATAGAAGCTCAGGAAATTGATAAATACATTGAAAGAGCCAAAATCAAACAGACGGAATAAAGAGTCAAAAGGCTCTTTATCGGGTTTCCAAACTGCATGTTTTGGAATATAAATCAATAAAATCGCAAAAATATGGGAAGAGCATTTGAATTTAGAAAGGCAAGAAAAATGAAACGCTGGGGAAACATGTCCCGCGTATTTACAAAATTGGGTAAAGAAATAACCATTGCGGCAAAAAATGGCGGCGACCCAAATACAAATCCGCATTTGCGCGCTCTGATACAAACGGCAAAGTCGGAAAATATGCCCAAAGAAAACATAGAACGCGCAATAAAACGCGCTACCGAAAAAGACCAAAGCGATTATAAGGAAATGATTTACGAAGGTTACGGACCTTACGGAATAGCATTTTTAATAGAAACGGCAACAGACAATCCAACGCGTACGGTTGCCAATATTCGCAGTTATTTCAACAAACACAGCGGTTCGCTTGGAACATCGGGCAGCGTTGAATTTATGTTTGAACATAAATGTATTTTCAAAATAAAAAACCCCGGCAATACGGATATCGAAGAACTTGAATTTAACCTTATTGATTTCGGAGGCGAAGAAGTTTTTGCCGACGAAAACGATATTGTTATTTACGGCTCGTACGAAGCCTACGGCGCAATACAAAAATATATCGAAGATAATAATTTTGAACTTGTAAGCGCAGGATTCGACCGATTGCCTACCGTTGACCTTAAAGAACTGACACCCGAACAGCAAACGGAAATTGAAAAATTAATCGATAAATTTGAAGACGACGATGACGTTCAAAATGTTTATCATATTATGAAAATGGGATAAAATGCTCATACGGTTACTGATACAAAGCAGAAACACTTAATCCGTTTTTGCTTTTTTTATTTGGATACCTGCTCATTAAATTACAGAACAATACCATTTTGACGGCAATATGTTTTGTAAAAAAAAACAGGACGTTAAACCATTGAAATACGGTTAAACCGTCTAAATATTTTGCGGCAAATTAAACCTTTTTTAAAAACTGTTATCAAACATGTAGTTGTTGCAAACTTTGATTATGGTTTGTTATAAAAAATTAAATCAAAATACTGAATAAAAATATTAAATACAGATGAAAAAAATCAAAAATGTATTGTTGCCTGTAAGTATTTACATACTTTGCTTTACCGCAGCGGCACAAACCGAAAAAGAACCGCTGAAGGCGGAATTTATTAAAAATATCGTTATTGATGGCGAAGATTCGGACTGGGAATCTGCCATAGCGCTGTTCGACGAAAGCAGCGGACTTATGTACAGCATTGCAAATGACGATGAAAATATTTACATTCTTGTCAAAGCAACAGCAGAGTCGGCGATGACCAAATTCGTTATGGGCGGCGTTGAAGTATGGATTTCGGCTGATGGAAAAGACAAACGAAAAACAGGAATAAAATATCCTGTGCCGCTTTCAATGGAAGAACGTTTCCGCAGCATGAACAGAAACGCAACACGCGAAGACGTGCAGCGTCAGGAAAACGAAAGAACTTACAAAACCATGGAACTTCGAGGTTTTGAAAATATCAAAGACAATACCTACAAAGTTGATGAACTCGATATAAGAGCCGAATACAGCGGTAAAAACGACAATACTGTTGCCGAATATAAAATCCCCTTCAATACATTTTGCAAACAGGAACAGATAAACAGTGAAAATATTTTTGCAGTAGGCATAGTTTTAAATGGAATGCAAATGCCTAACTTTGGCGGTGGCGGACAGCGTTTCGGCGATGGTCAAATGCAACGACAAATGCGCGAAATGTCCAAATCACATTCATTTTGGATTTATACACAATTAACAAAATAAAACAAAAACCATGAAAAAAACATTATTTACTTTCATCATATTGCTGTTTGGAATATATGCATCGGCACAAACAAGCATTACAGGCGTGCTGACCGACGGCGACGAACCTTTATCTCTGGCAGATGTTATGCTGCACCAAATGCCTGATACTGCATATATAAAAGGAGTTTCGACCGACGACAACGGAGCATTTACAATAAAGGATGTTGCCAAAGGCACGTATATGATAAAAATATCTTATATAGGATACGAAGATTTCAGTAAAAAAATATATATAGACGGCGTTACCAAAGAATTTAAATTAGGAAACGTTGTAATGAAAGCCGGAATTATGCTCAGAGGCGCAAGCGTTACAGGCAAAGCAACTGCCGTAACAATCAAGGGCGATACCGTCGAATACAATCCCAATGCTTACAAATTACAGGATAATGCCGTTGTAGAAGACCTTTTGAAAAAATTGCCCGGCATTCAGGTTGATAAAGATGGAAGCATTACGGCAAGCGGCAAGGAAGTATCAAAAGTTTTACTTGGCGGTAAGGAATTTTTTGCAAACGACCCTACGCTTGCCACCAAAAACGTTCCTGTGAAAATTGTAGAAAAAGTTCAGGTACTCGACAGAAAGTCGGAACAGGAAAGACTTACGGGAATAAGCGATGGAGAGGAAGAAACAGTAATTAATCTCGAAATCAAAAAAGGACAGCAACAGGGCTGGATGGGAAATATAACAAGCGGACTGGGCAGAGATATAAAAAATGAATCGGGCAACAAAATAAGATTTGACGAAAGCGCTTTTGTCAACAGACTTACATCAAACAGCCGATTTACATTAATCAGCAACTTCAACAATACCAATACAGGACGCGGCGGTCGTAATACATTCGGAGGAACTTCGGGAAATACAACAGCCGGAATGGGCGGCATTGACGTTGCAACATTTGCTACCGACAAATTAACTGTCGAAGGAAGCGGATATTTTACTTATCGAAATACTAACGTAGAAAGCTTGTCGAATACAAAAACAGTTTTACGGAGCAGTTCGCTGCAAGACAGTTTGAATTACGGCGATTCCCAGTCACTGTCGGACTCGTACAACAGAAACTTAAATACAAACGTAAGATTTACCTACAAACCCAACGAATTCAATACAATTATATTTCGTCCGCAAGGCAGCTATTCACATTCCGATTCATACAACGAAAGTTGGTCTGCAACATTAGACAACAATTTGGATACAGTAAACGAAGCTTCCAGAAAAACCCGTAACGAAAACAAAACAACATCTTACGGCGCCGAATTGAATTACAGCCATAAATTCGGAACATCCGGCAGAAATCTGTCATTTGAACTGCAATACAGCGGCAGTGATTCCAAAGGCAATACACGGTCAAATTCAACAACAAGCACATCTGATACTGCTATTGTGTTAGACCAGTTGTCGAACAATAAAAACACAAGTACAACTTACCGTTTTCAAACATCTTATGTGGAACCGCTGTCGAAAAACAATTTTTTGCAGTTCCGATATTCATACAGCGTAAACAGCAGAGAACAGGAAACCTATACCTACAACAAAGATGAAGTAACGGAAAATTATACGGAATTTGATTCGCTGTACAGCAACAATTATGAAAATAAATATATTAATCAGCAGATACATTTAAGTTTCAAACGAACAACCGATAAATACAACTTTCAAATAGGAATTAATGTTAATCCACAATCATCAAAAAGCGATGGCATTCGTTATAATACGGATTCAGGAAAGATGGAACGGGTAAATCGAAAACGCAATGTTACAAACTTTGGTCCTATGGCTCAGTTTCAATATAATTTCACAAAATCGCATAACATCCGAATTGATTACAGAACACGAACAGGACAGCCAAGTTTATCACAGTTGGATCCGTGGGTTGACAGAACAAATCCTTTGGTTATAAGTTATGGTAACGAAAATCTGAAACCAAGTTTTACACATTCGATGAACGTAAGATATAATCTTAACAACCGTTCGACGATGCGTACTCTTATGGTATTTTTACGCGGAAGCATGACGCAAAACAGCATAGTGTCAAATTCAATATATGATACTGCCGGCATTCAGCATAGAACTTATGATAATGCCAACGGCGTATGGAATTTAATGAGCAACGTAATCGTCAATTTTCCCATAAATGCCACATTCCAGCTCAATTCAACATCATTCGCATCGATGAACCACAATGTGAGTTTTGTTAATGGAATTAAAAATACTACTAAATATAACCGATTCGCACCGCATTTAGGCGTGCAGTTCAGCACTTTGTTTATGGATTTGGGCGTAGGTGGATCATTAACATTTACAAATACAAAAAACTCATTAGCAGTACAAACCGAAAACATACGCGACTACTATGTCAATGCGTGGACAACGGTTTATTTACCGTCGAATTTTACGTTTATAAGCGATATTTCGTTTAAAAACGGAAGCGGTTATGCGGCAGGTTATGATGCATCGCAAGTTGTATGGAATGCAGGAATTGAAAAAAGTATTATGAATAACAAAGGAACAATAAAATTTTCGGTAAACGATATTTTACGCGATAAAAAGAACATAACATATTCTTCAAACGACGGTTCTATTCAACAATCATTAACAAATACTTTGAATTGTTATTTCATGATTTCATTTACATACAGATTTAACGTTTTCGGCGGACAGTCGATAAGCGGCAGTTCATCAATGGGAGGACCCGGCGGCGGAATGATGAGGATAGGAAGATAAAGCTATTTACGTTGTCATAAGCATATATTTTAATTATGGGGCAGAGAGTTTCTGAATACAGATGAAACTCTCTGTTGTTTTATCGCTCAATAATCATACCAAAACGGTATCGAAGCAACCTGAAATATACAGATATTTTATTGATAATCAATTTATGCAATTGCATTTTGATAATAATTCGGTATCAAAAACGTAAAAGAAAACATTCGTTTACCGTAATGATTTATCTCACTTATTATGCTGAAGTTCAATAAAATAAATTTTCAATGAAATTTAAACAGTTTCTAATTTCCATCTGTAAATTTCATTGGAATTTTTATTTGTTTGCGTGTAGTCGAAGATTTTATGCTATCTTTGCAATCTGAAATAATAAATTTATAAAATAATTATGGCAAAATTGCGTAATCTTAAAAAGGATATTGATTATTTGATAAGCGAAGTTTTAAGCGATTGTTATTCGCTTGCTTATCTGTATCCCGATAAAAGAGAAAAATCGATTGAAATTATCAACGAGGTCGTTGATTTTCGAAACAAAATGTTTGAACGGACAAATAAACCCGATGGCAAAAATGATAAAAAACTTGTAAGAACTCATTATAAAAATATTAGTAAAGATTTGCTTACGGGTGTTGATGAGTTTTTTAAAAGGATTAGCGAATTGACAAAGGAATAAATTTTAAAAATAATATTTGCATTTCACAAAAAATTATTACCTTTGCGACCCAAAATTAAAGCAACCTCTTATTTCAGTTCGATAATGTTGCAGGCATAAACACAAAAATATAAAGAAATGGACTTAATAAAAGTTGCCGAACAGGCATTTGCAAATGAACAACAAAAAGAATTTCCTGCATTTAAGGCAGGCGATACAATTACGGTTACTTATAAAATTAAAGAAGGTAACAAGGAAAGACTTCAGAATTTTCGCGGAGTTGTGATACAAGTGAAAAAAGGAAGCGCAAAAACATTTACAATTCGTAAAATTTCGGATGGTGTTGGCGTTGAACGTATTTTTCCTGTAAATTCTCCATTTATTGAAAATATTGAAGTTAACAAATATGCAAAAGTGCGCAGAGCGAGAATTTATTATTTGCGCAACCTTACAGGTAAGAAAGCAAGATTAAAAGAAAAACGTTTTTTTTCTCCTGCAAATACATCAGGAGAAGCATAAAAACGAACTTAAAGGCTCCGTGGCTCAATTGTATAGAGCATCTGACTACGGATCAGAAGGTTACAGGTTAGAGTCCTGTCGGAGTCACAAAATATTAAACAAAAAAGCAGTTGTAATTTATAACTGCTTTTTCTCTTTATTCTTTCGTTTATAATGATGTAATAAGTGATATTACAGGAGTTTGTGATAATACAATACGGGAATATTTAAAGCAGTTTTCTGAAAAAGGCATTGCACGGTTGAAGGCTGTAAATTTTAATCGCCCGATTAGTGATTTAAGACATTATAGAGAAACGACAGAGCAATATTTTACAGAAAATCATCCACCTCATTCGACTAAATGAAGCGCAGCAAAAGCAGGGATTCGTCTTTTCTAAATGCACAACAGATGTATTTTATTCAGGGTAAAAATGTGAGATTGAAAATAAAAAACCAAACTTTCCGTATTGAAAATTTATAAACAATCGAAAAGATATAAAACACAAGGCATATCTGCAAAACAGTCAATAAATTACAGTAGTTACCCTATTTTGTAATTAACAAATTATCATACAAACTATTATTAAAAAACTATCAGTTCATATTTTTTTTAATACCTTTGTCGCCTAAATTGAATAATTTATTTAATTAAAACAGGCTATTTTATGACAAAAAAATTAAAAATTGTTGTGCTGGCAAAACAGGTTCCTGATACTCGTAACGTTGGCAAAGATGCCATGAAAGAAGATGGAACGGTAAATCGCGCAGCGCTGCCTGCAATCTTCAATCCCGAAGATTTGAATGCTCTTGAACAGGCTCTTCGTTTGAAAGATCAATATGCAGACTCAACTATCACAGTTTTAACAATGGGACCGGCTCGTGCAGCCGAAATAATTCGTGAAGGACTGTTTCGCGGCGCCGACAGCGGTTATTTGCTCACCGACCGCGCTTTTGCAGGCGCCGACACTTTGGCAACTTCGTATGCTCTTGCTATGGCTATCAGAAAAATCGGCGATTACGATATTATCATCGGCGGGCGTCAGGCGATTGATGGCGATACGGCTCAGGTAGGTCCGCAAGTTGCCGAAAAACTTGGACTTACGCAAATTACTTATGCCGAAGAAATTGTTAAAATTGAAGACGAACGAATTACGGTAAAACGGCACATTCCCGGAGGAATAGAAACCGTTGAAGGTCCATTACCGATTGTTATTACGGTAAATGGCTCGGCAGCGGCTTGTCGCCCGCGTAATGCAAAACTGGTACAAAAATACAAATATGCAAAAACACCAACAGAAAAAGATGACAATCATCTGAAATACGCCGATGTGTATAATACCCGCAGTTATCTCAATCTTGCAGAATGGAGCGTAAGCGATGTAAACGGCGATGTTGCACAATGCGGATTGTCAGGCTCGCCAACAAAGGTGAAAGCAATTCAAAACATTGTTTTTCAGGCAAAAGAAAGCAAAACAATGACAAGCGCCGACAATGAAATCGAAGATTTAATTGTAGAACTTTTAAATAATCACACCATAGGATAATGCATTTATTCGGGTCTGAAAATATTAATTTAATTTAAACTTTATATAATGAATAATTTATTTGTATATTGCGAAATAGAAGATAACGTTGTTGCCGATGTAAGCCTCGAACTGCTTACCAAAGGACGCTCGCTGGCAAATCAACTCAAATGTCAACTCGAAGCTATTGTTATAGGCAACAGACTGGATGGTATCGAAAAACAGATAATACCTTATGGCGTTGATAAATTACATGTGTTTGACGGAGAAAAACTTTATCCATACACATCGCTTCCTCATACATCGGTTTTAGTAAATTTGTTTATAGAAGAAAAACCTCAAATCTGCTTAATGGGAGCAACGGTTACAGGTCGCGATTTGGGACCGCGCGTATCGTCGGCTCTTAAAAGCGGACTGACGGCTGATTGCACTTCGCTTGAAATAGGTTCGCACGAAGATAAAAAGAACAATATTGTTTACGAAAATCTGCTGTATCAAATTCGTCCTGCGTTTGGAGGAAATATTGTTGCAACAATTATCAATCCCGAACATCGCCCGCAAATGGCAACAGTTCGCGAAGGCGTAATGAAAAAAGAAATTCTTGACGAAAATTACAAAGGCGAAGTGATAAAACACAAAGTTTCGACTTATATTGACGAAAACGCTTATGTGGTGAAAGTTATAGAACGGCATATAGAGAAAGCCAAACATAATCTTAAAGGTTCGCCGATTATAGTATCGGGAGGTTATGGAGTAGGCTCAAAAGAAAACTTCAAACTGCTGTACGATTTGGCAAAAGTTATAAACGCCGAAGTTGGCGCAAGCCGCGCCGC
>JAIRKV010000200.1 GCA_031259935.1 Prevotellaceae bacterium
GATATGCATCGAAGATTGGCTGCCGAATTTGAACGTATTGAAAAAAAAATACGACAATCCGTTGACTTTTGATGAATTATTTACCGTTCTCAAAAATTTTAAATATATTATTCCGCAGGGAGGACCAATGACAGGAATTGGAAATCATTATCAAATATCTTCATTGTCAAATTGTTTTGTTATCGGTCATAATAAACAGGCAGATTCATACGGCGGCATTTTACGGCTCGACGAAGAACAGGTTCAACTTATGAAACGGCGCGGCGGAGTCGGCCACGACATGTCAGATATTCGTCCCAAAGGAAGCCCGGTAATGAACAGCGCTCTGAACTCAACAGGAATAGTTCCTTTTATGGAACGTTATTCAAACTCGACGCGCGAAGTTGCCATGGACGGACGACGCGGAGCATTAATGTTGAGCCTGTCTATAAAACATCCTGATGTAGAGCAATTTATAGATGCAAAATCTGACGGTTTGAAAGTTACAGGAGCAAATGTTTCGGTCAGAATAGATGATGAATTTATGCGCTGTGTAATAAACCAAACAACATACACACAGCAATATCCCATAGATGCAAAAGAACCGAAACTTAAAGTCGAAATAGATGCAAAAAAACTTTGGGATAAAATAATTCACAACGCATGGCAAAGCGCCGAGCCGGGTATTTTGTTTTGGGATACGATAATTCGCGAATCGGTGGCAGACTGTTATTCAAACCTTGGATATAAAACAATATCAACAAATCCTTGCGGCGAAATACCTTTGTGCGCCTACGACAGTTGCCGTTTGTTAGCAATAAATCTGTACAGTTATGTTGAAAATCCGTTTACCGATAAGGCAAAATTCAATGAAACGCTGTTCAAAAAACACGTTGCAACAGCAATGAAAATGATGGACGATTTGATTGATTTGGAACTTGAAAAAATCGATGATATCATTGCAAAAATAAATAAAGATCCCGAAGAATACGATGTAAAAAGAGTAGAAATAGAACTGTGGGAAAAAATAAAAGACAAATGTATTCGCGGACGCCGTACAGGTTTAGGAATTACAGCCGAAGGCGATATGCTTGCAGCTCTCGGTATTCAGTATGGAACAGACGAATCGATAAAATTTGCTTCCGAAATACAAAAAATATTAGCGATGGAAGCATATAGAACATCTGTACAAATGGCAAAAGAACGCGGCGCATTTCCAATTTATAATGCAAAACGCGAAGAAAATAATCCTATGATAAATCGTGTTCGCGAACAGGACGAAGATTTATATAATGAAATGACAAAAACAGGACGGCGAAATATTTCGATGCTTACTATTGCTCCGACAGGAACAGTGAGTTTGATGGCGCAAACAACATCAGGAATAGAACCTGTGTTTATGCCTGTTTACAAACGCCGCCGTAAAGTAAATCCTAACGATAAAAATGTTAAAATAGATTATTTTGATAAAACAGGAGATGCTTTTACCGAATTTTATGTATTTCATCATAAATTCCTTACATGGTGCGAAGTTAACGGATATAACATTGAAAAAATAAAAAATCTTTCACAGGAAAAAATAGATGAATTAGTAAAAAAATCACCATATAATAAAGCCACGGCACAAGATATCGATTGGGTGAAAAAAGTAAAAATGCAGGGCGAAATACAAAAATGGGTTGACCATTCGATAAGCGTTACCGTAAATTTACCCTCCGATATTACCGAAGCAAAAGTTGCCGAAGTTTATAAAACAGCATGGGAATGTGGTTGCAAGGGAATTACCGTTTATCGTGATGGCTCGCGATCAGGAGTTCTTGTATCTGCAAATGATGGCAAAGCGCAAATGAACCAAATGCCATCAAAACGTCCCGTTTCGCTTGATGCCGATGTGATTAGATTCCAAAACGGAAACGAACATTGGATTGCTTTTGTAGGATTGTACGAAGGCAAACCATACGAAATTTTTACAGGTATTGTAGATGACGACGTTCGCCCTATTCCTCGAACAATCACATTGGGAAAAATAATAAAAGTTAAAACCAACAAAGGTTCGCGATATGATTTTCAATATATTGACAAGTTCGGCTATACAAATACAATAGGCGGAATTTCACACATGTTTAACACAGAATTTTGGAATTATGCAAAACTTATTTCAGGCGTTTTACGCAACGGAATGCCTATAGTAGATGTTGTAAATCTTGTTGCAGGGCTGGAACTCGACAGCGAAACCATAAATACATGGAAAAACGGAGTTGAACGAGCGCTCAAACGTTATATTCCGGACGGAACAAAAGCCAAACCCGGATTAGTATGCCCAAACTGCGGCTCCGACTCACTTATCTATTCCGATGGATGCCTGATGTGTCAAGCCTGCGCAGATTCAAAATGCGGATAAAATCAAAGGAAAATTTTCATTAACTGCCGATGATAAATCCGCATCTGTTGATATGGCTTTTTTGTATATACAGCGTTATTCACAATGTTTTACAAGCCTCGTACACACAAAAATCGGATGTAAAATCACGAAACCTTTGCAAAAGTTCAATAAATATCAATATTTTGTCTTGCTAATATTTCAGTGTTTATGAATAAAAAAGGATAGCCGAATTTGATTTTGACTATCCTTAATTTTATTTAGTCGATACTTAATATGTGGTGAAATCAGAAGCAATCCGGAAAATTATTTGCCATTTTTTCACTGTTTATTTTTCTGGATTGCTTTGTCGATACGCTCCTCGCAATGACGTGGTGCTTCTTTAAATCTTTAAATCATTAAACGCTCCTTACAATGACGCCTATCCCGTCGGGATAGAATATCGGTAGAAACATCTCTTTATGCAGCACGTGCGGGTTTCCGCAAATGACTTGAAAAACCGCCGCTGCTCCGCACGTAATCTTTGTTGCGGTGAAATTCTACCTAGCGATGCATCCCACCGGGATGCAGGAAACAAATGAAAATAAGGTAATAAGGTTGGCGGGTGTGTGTTATGTTTTGCTCTACTAAGGTTGTTTTGTTTTTGAAATAAGGTGGAAATAAGGTTTTTGTTCGTCATTGCGAGCGAAGCGAAGCAATCCAGATTTATGTTTTTTATTCTCCCGGATTGCTTCGGGCTGACGCCCTCGCAATGACGAACAACACTTCCTTAATCACACAAATCAAAGTTCCGACAGGCTTTTAAATCTTTAAATTCTTAAATATTTAATTTTTTTAAAAT
>JAIRKV010000154.1 GCA_031259935.1 Prevotellaceae bacterium
GTAAATCTCATAAAACGCAATACCCGCCGATACGCCAAACGCCAAATATCATGGTTTGCCCGTTACAGTGATATTAAATGGTTTCATCCTGATGATTTTGAACATATTGCAAAGCTATGCAGCCGCCCCTTTAAAAGAACATGAAACGAATAAAATAATTGACGGTTGAAGAAGTAAATTTGGAAAAAAGAACATTCTTATCTTGAAAAAGAACATTCTTATCTTGAAAAAGAACGTTCTCTCTGGAAAAAAGAAACCGAACGGTAAATTTTGATGTCTTATTAGTTGCTCCTTAATAAGTTGGTGAAATCATTTATTATAAACATTTATAAATGCAAATGACATTTAATAATTTAAAGATTTTAAAATTTAAAGAACGTCATTGCTTCGCTTCGCTCGCAATGACGAACACAAAGAAGAAAAAACCTGTCTCTGTTTTGCCGACTTTTAACCTGTATGTACGTAAAACACGGTATTTTTATTCGACAATTTGCAGTTATAACTTTTTTATAATAAATGATTTCACCACTTATTAAGGAGCGACTACATAAATTCTTTCAGTATTTCTTTTGTCTTACTTACTTTTTCGGCAAGTAATTCTTCGGTTTTGGCTTCGGCAAGAAAACGTAAATACGGCTCGGTGTTGGATGGACGGATGTTAAACCACCAGTCGGGAAATTCAATTCTGTAACCATCGAAATCCATGATTTCAGTAGCATTTTCTGTTGAAATGAAATGTTTGCGCACAGCATCCATTGCTGTTTTTTTATCTTCAATTTTAAAATTTATTTCACCGGAATTTTTATACACCTGTATTTTTGAAATTAATTGACTTAACGAAATTCCTTTCTGTTTCATTTTTGCAATAACATCAAGAATTATCAGACAGGCCAGCATTCCGCTGTCGGAGTAAAAAAAGTCTTTGAAATAAAAATGTCCTGCGAGTTCTCCGCCGAAAAGTCCGTCGATTTCGCGAAGTTTAGTTGCCGCATAAGCGCGTCCTACGCGCCATGTATGCATTTCTGCACCAAACTGTTGAAGATATTCGCCTACTGCTTTTGACGTGCGAATATCCTGCAAAACTTTCGCTTTTATATTTTTTCCTTCAAGAAAATAATGTCCAAGCACGGCTATCATTAAGTCGGGTGAAATAAATTGACCTTTTTCGTCGACAAACATCACACGGTCGGCATCTCCATCGAAGATAATTCCGACATCGCATTTATTGTTGAGTACCAGTTTTTTCAAATCGACAACATTTTCGGAAATAAGAGGATTGGCTTCGTGATTTGGAAATGTTCCATCCAGTTCGTCATAAATATAAATCGGCTGATCGCCAAGTAAATCTTTTATAAGCAGCGCCGCCATTCCGTTTGATATGTCGATTCCGATTTTCAGATTATCAAAGTTTCCCTGATACTGTTTCAGAAAAGCAATATAATCATTTTTGGCGTTCAATGTTTTTATTTTGCCTTTGTTTGCAACCGGTACGGGAGTTTGTTCGGTTATAATTTTTTGCAATTCGCCAAGTCCCGTATCAAATCCTACGGGCAAAGCATTTTCGCGCGATACTTTCAATCCGTTGTATTCGCGACCGTTGTGCGATGCGGTGATTTGCACTGATGCTTTAAAATTGTATTTCGACGTGGCAAAATATACCATTGGCGTTGTTGCCAGTCCTATATCGAAAACATCGGCGCCGGCATCTGTTATGCCTTTGCACAGGTATTCAAAAATTTCGGGCGAAGATGTTCGCACATCTCTGCCAACCAGGATTTTGTTTGTTTTTAATAACTGCGGAAGATAAAATCCTGTTTTGTAAACGTCGTTTTTATTGAAATCGACATTATATATTCCGCGAATATCGTAAGCATGAAAAGCGCCCATAAAAATAATATTTTAGTTTATAATTTAGTTTTGTATGATGCTGAAAAATCGCCTTTTGTAATACGTTTAAGTTTTGATGCTATAAGTTTCCGGCGTATTGGCGATAATCGTTCCACGAAAAGTTTTCCTTCCAAATGGTCGTATTCATGCTGAATTATTCGTGCAACAATTCCATCAAACCATTCATCGTGTTTTTCAAAATTTTCATCAAAATATTGAACTCTTACGCGTGATTCGCGATAAACGTCTTCGTGAAGTTTGGGAAAACTCAAACATCCTTCGTTGTAACGTACTTTTTCGCCTGCACGTTCCGGTATGACAGGGTTGATAAAAACTTTTTTATAATTTTCAAGTTCGGGTTTATCGCCGGCAAATATGCTTGCATCAAGCACAAATATGCGAATTGATTTTCCTACTTGAGGCGCAGCCAAGCCTATTCCTTCGCTGTGAGCCATTGTTTCGAACATATCTGCAATAAATGTTTGCAGGTCGGGATATGTGCGGTCTATTTCTTCTGTTTCTTTTTTCAATACGGACGAGCCGTACACATAAATTGGCAATATCATAAATCTGATTTATACGTTAATATGTTTTTATATTCTATTCTATTCTGTTCTTTTCATTTTGTCTCTGTTCCAAATACGACTGTAAAATTATTACGGCGCTTATTTTATCAATCATAGATTTATCGCGTCTGTCTGATTTTTTCAAACCTCCATCTATCATTGTGCGAAATGCAATTTTAGATGTAAAGCGTTCGTCGATTTTTACAACGGAAATGTTTGGAAATGCTTTGCCGAGATGCTTTATGAATGCTTCTACATATTTTGTTGCATCGGTAGGTTTATTGTGCAAATCTTTTGGAAAACCTACGACAAACAATTCAACCGTTTCGCATTTAATATAGTCTGAAATGTATTTAATAACATCTTTCGAATGTATTGTATCCAGCGCTGTTGCAATTATCTGTAAATTGTCGGTTACCGCAAGTCCAACGCGTTTCTGTCCGTAATCTATTGCTAAAATTCGTGCCAAAATTATTGTTTATTTTTTAATTTCATGATTTAATTTTCTGTTTTTTATCAAATTTTTCTTTTTGCCTTTTTATGTTTGCGGCTAAAAATGAACAAAGCAAAATACTTATGAATACAATACAATAAACAATTCCTTGAATTTCATCTCCGTTGGCTAATCCATACTGCAAAGGCAGCGATGCCATAACCGCAGCAACAAGTCCTTTCGGCGCCATTATTGAAATTATTTCACGCTCGAAAACAGGCGTTTTTTTTGAAATAATGAACTTTGTCATAAACTGTCGACCTGTAAATATAAGTACAGAAACAATCGTACTCACTATAAATAAATTCATATCGCTGAATTTCAAACTTATTCCTACATAAACAAAGAAATATGTCTGCAATACAAAACCTATTTCCGAAAAAAATGTACGATGGTTTTCATTAAGAATTAATTTTTCGCCCGATGTAATTTTTTTTAAAATTTTGTTTCCCGAAAAATAATTTATGTTTCCCAAGGTAATTCCATATACAAGAACTGCCGTACCTCCGTTTAAATTCAACTGGTCGCAAACGCCGTAAATAATAAATGCCAGCGCAAACGATGCAAACATCATATTTTTTGCAGCTTTTAAAATACGATGTTGAAAAACAGCCCACGCAATGCCGAGTATTATACCGAATATTGAATCGGCAACAAAAGAAACAGTCATGTTTATTATTATTTTCACAATACTCATTTCGCCCGACTGCATGTTTTCAAATATTGCCAGACTTATAATTAACGACAATACGCTGCTGAACGCCGATTCGAGCGACAGGATTGTTTTAGGCTTTTCGCGCAGTTTCAGTTGCTTTATAATTGGAATAACTATGGCAACTGCCGTGCCGCCTGTAACCGAACCAATATAAATACAGTTCATAATATCCAAATCGGTAAGAAAAAAAATAACCGACGACGAAATCACGAGCGTTTTTATAAAACACATCACCGTAAGCGCCGTAGCTCTTCCTATTGATTTTTTAATGTCGTAAATATTGAGTTCCGTACCGCTGTCAAATAAAATCACAATAAATGTAATTGTCGTAAAAACATTTCCGAAATATCCCAAAAACTTCGGATCTACCCAGTTCATCATCATTGGACCGATAAAAATTCCTATACATATAAGAAATATGACGCTGGGAATTTTGGTGCGCTCAAACAGTGCATTGAATATATGCGACAAAAAAATCAAACAACCTAATGCTATTATAGCCGTTGATACTGACATATATTTGGTTTTTTCAATAGCAAAGATAGGTAAAATAATTGTAACCGTAAGCAAACGGGCTAATGTTTTATCATTTTTTATAAATTTGCAGGGTGTAAAATTTAATTATAAAAAAAACAGTCATAATAAAATTTAAAAATTAAAATATTTTCACAGTAAATATGCTGTAATAATTTACTGTTTAAAACTCTCTGTTGCCAATAATTTCATAAATTTGCATTCAAATTATATAAAACAGAAATATGCTATTGATTAAAAACATAAAGAAACTTGTACAGGTCGAAGAAAATCCATGCCGCTGGATTGCAGGAAAAAACATGGCTCAACTGAATTGTATCGACAATGCTTTTTTGCTTGTTGATGATGGTAAAATAGTTGATTTTGGCAAAAGTAAGGATTTGAATATCAAAACTGTCGATGTCGACAAAATAACCGTAGTCGATGCTGTCGAACGAATGGTATTTCCTTCATTTTGCGATTCGCATACACATTTGGTTTATGCCGGAAGTCGCGAAATAGAATACATCGACAAAATTCGCGGACTTTCGTACGCCGAAATTGCCAAACGCGGAGGCGGAATATTAAATTCTGCAAAACTTTTACACAACACAGACGAAGATGAACTTTTAGAGCAATCGCTGAAAAGAATCAATGAAATTGCAAGTTACGGAACAGGCGCTGTTGAAATAAAAAGCGGTTACGGGCTTTCGACCGAAGATGAAATCAAAATGCTGAAAGTAATTAAACGTCTGCAAAAAATGACTTCGCTTACAATAAAATCAACCTTTCTGGGAGCGCACGCTGTTCCTCAACAGTATATTGGCAAACGTGAAAAATATATAGATTTGATAATTAATGAAATGATACCTCAAATTGCCGATGAAAAATTAGCCGATTTTATTGATGTATTTTGTGATAAAGGATTTTTTACGGTAGAAGAAACCAAAAAAATATTAATTGCAGGCGCAAAATACGGATTACAGGCAAAAATTCACGCAAATGAACTTGCAGCATCAGGCGGAATACAAATTGGAGTTGAATGTGGAGCATTGTCGGTTGACCATCTTGAATGTACAGGCGACGATGAAATAAATTGCCTGCTTGGCAGCAAAACCATGCCGACTTTACTTCCCGGAGCCGCTTTCTTTTTAGGAATGAATTATCCGCCGGCACGAAAAATGATTGAAGCAGGTTTGCCTGTTGCACTTGCATCCGACTATAATCCGGGTTCGTCGCCGTCGGGTGATATGAAATTTATATTATCGCTGGCATGCATAAAATTGAAAATGCTGCCCGAAGAAGCCATAAACGCAACGACAATAAATTCGGCATACGCAATGAACCTATCGGAAACACACGGAAACATTGCACGTGGAAAAACGGCAAAC
This sequence comes from Prevotellaceae bacterium, assembly GCA_031259935.1. GTDB lineage: Bacteria > Bacteroidota > Bacteroidia > Bacteroidales > UBA932 > JAIRKV01. The sequence continues at coordinate 5,566 of JAIRKV010000154.1, forward strand.
ATATTTATAACAAAACCAGTTCCGACTTGCGAATTTCTTCCTTACGCATACACAACAAAACTTGTTGATACCGTAATATTAAATGGAGAAATAATAAAATTTACGGTCGATTAATATAAAAATCATGACAACAAAGCAGCCGAAGCAAAACGAAGTTAATCCGGATACAATTTTCATCCGTTTGTGTGCAATCGAAGATTTTATACTATCTTTGCGACTGTTTTCAATCAGTTTGGTATAACCTTTTTATAATATTACAAATGAAAACCAAAAGAATAATTGCCCTTGATGCATTTCGCGGATTTACCGTTGCATTAATGATTTTAGTAAACAATCCGGGAAGCTGGAGTCATATTTATTCTCCGTTGCGCCACGCCGAATGGCAAGGCTGTACACCTACCGACCTTGTATTCCCGTTTTTTCTTTTTGTTGTAGGCGTTGCATCGTTTTTTTCATTCAAAAAATTCGATTTTAACCTTAACAAAACAACATTTTTCAAACTCTTTCGACGAGCATTATTGATATTTTTGATTGGATTTTTGCTAAATCTTTATCCGTTTTTTGACATCAACAAGCCATTTTCGTTGCAAAATATCTGGAATAAACTCGAAGCAGTAAGAGTTTTTGGAGTATTGCAGCGTATCGCATGTGCTTATTTTATTGGAATTTTTCTTTGTCTTTTATTTAAATCAACCAAAAAAATTGCAGCGGCAGGTATTGCATTAATGCTTTTGTTTTGGGGAATTTTAATTGTCGGAAATCCGCAAAACCCTTACGACAAAAAAGAAAATACATGCAGAGCAGTCGATTTAATTATTCCGGGCGAAAATAATATTTACAAAGGTTACAGCCGCACGCTCGAACTCGATAATTTTAACTTTACCGTTGTTGACGATACGCATTTCAATGTAAAACCTGCCGACGGCAAAAATATTGACATGAATTACGTCTCGTTTCAATCGGTGCCGGATGGCTGCGAACTGAAAAAAGAAACACAAAACGGCTCCGTTTCATACATTGTCGTTCCATTCGAAAATACGGATATGGAAAATTTATCTGCAAAAACAGTCATGCAATTCAGCCGGGCAACCGAACGAATACCGTTCGACCCTGAAGGTTTGCTGGGAGCAATGTCGGCTGCGGCAACAGTGATTTTCGGATTTTTGACAGGCAGACTTATCAATTTTTATTCAAAAAACAAAGAAAAAATGGTAACGCATCTTTTGCTTTGCGGAACGGCGGCGGTTTTTGCAGGAATGTTTTGGGGACAGTGGTTTATAATATGCAAACCGCTGTGGACAGGTTCGTACGTCCTGTATGCCGGCGGGCTGGCGATGATTGTTCTCGCATTTTTCATTTGGTTTATGGAGGTAAAACAATACAGCCAAAAATATTTCCGTCCGCTTATTGCCTTTGGTTCCAATCCGCTGTTTTTGTTTGTCATGGCGGGCGTAGCAGTCAAAACCATGAATTTTCCATGGTTCAACATTGGAGGAATGTCGTTGCAAAGCCGCATATATGCAAATGTTTACAGTGAAATTATCGACCCAGACTTCGGCTCGCTGCTGTATGCCCTTACTTTTGTTGCAATGCTGTGGATAATTGCCGAAATTCTGTACAGAAAGAAAATATATATAAAGGTATGATATTTATACTTTCCCATGTATAAAAATGAAAGACTGTCATTGCAGGCGCAACGACTTAATGATTTAAATATTTAAAATTTAAGATTATAGACAGAAGCAAACAAGAAAGCACGTCATCCTATGTTTGCAGAAAAAAACGGAATGATTAAATTTGCATCAATAAAAATAAAAATGAAAATAAACCAAATAATAATAAACGACAGAAAAAAGGGAAGGAAAAAAATT
>JAIRKV010000281.1 GCA_031259935.1 Prevotellaceae bacterium
TAAAATGAGCAGTAAAAATTTTTCGTTCAAACAGTTTGTTATCAACCATGACAAATCGGCAATGAAAGTTGGTGTAGATGGCGTTATGCTTGGCGCATGGACAGATGTTACAAATGCAGCGAATATTCTTGATATAGGCACAGGTACGGGCTTGATTGCAATAATGCTGGCACAGCGAAATTCTGCTGCAAATATCGATGCTGTTGAAATTGAACCGCAATCATACAGACAAGCTGTAGAAAATGTAAACAACTGCAAGTGGAAAAATCGCATAAACGTGATTCACAAAAGATTTCAAACTTTTGTCGAGGCAACTCACAAACGATACGATTTGATTGTTTCCAATCCTCCTTATTTCATCGCATCGCTGCAATCGCCTGAAATACAGCGCACTGTTGCACGACATTCTTTGTCGCTAACTCAAGATGACCTGCTAACCGGAATTAATAAAATACTGACCGATACAGGAAAATTTGCCGCAATTTTTCCTTATATTGAGGCTAATATTTTCATTGCGAAAGCTGCCGTGCAAAAGATTTTTTGCAATAAAAAAACGAATATAAAGCCAAGTCCGGAAAAACCGGTAAAGCGCATTATGCTTGAGTTTTCACGCATAAAACGAAATCTTATGGAAAATACAATTTGCATAGAAACATCTAAAAGACATGATTACACCGCCGAATATAAAATGCTTACAAAAGATTTTTATATTAAATTTTAAAATAATCCGGCTTACAGTTCAAAATTAAAGACAGACTTTCAACTGTAAACCAAATATATGAATCAAACAAATCAATACATATTCACAAGTATGGAATCGGGAAGATAAATAAAAATATCAATCATTTCGGACGACCATTTATTGTATTTGTTAAATTCCTCAGGCGCAAGCATTATCGTAGCAGAATCGCTCATAATGTATCCGTTGGAAATGTTTTGAGCCTTTAACTTTGCTTCGTGACGAGTTGATGCATTTGCCGATTTCACAATCTTAATATAATTTTCGGAAATGCTGTCAACAGGAACAATATGAATATTCGGGCAAATATATAATGATTCATTTGCAGGATTTTCATATAAAAGTGAATTGTTCCAATCAAAAAAAGCGACTTCGTAAGGTTTGATGCTGTCGGGAATTTTGATATTCAGTGTTTTTATATTGTCGAAATTTACATCTTTTTGAATTTCTACTACCGTTTCGTTATATCGATAAAGTTTTGCGGTTGATACTGCGCTTCCACCGATAAATATTGCTGTAATTATCCAGACAATCATTAAAATAATCATTGCCGGTTTGTCCTTGATTTTGAATCTCATTAATACTTTTATCGACAAATAAATCAATATGCAAACAGGAATAAATATTATGATTGCTATTGCCAGTTTTATAATCCATGTATTAACTTCGCCGATATAAATATAATCGAGAAGCGAAATCATATTTGTACCGCCAAACAACGAGCCGCCGAAAAAACCTGCAATTCCTGTTATAAGTAACAGAGTACAAATTATTCCGACTATCGACAGGCTTATTGCTACGCATATTTGTATTGCGAATCTGAAAAGTTTTTTTACGAAATTTCCAATGCCGTTATTGCTCGACCGTAACTTGTTACCGTTTTTTCGAGCCGAAGTGTAACCGTGCATTTCGAGATTTTGTCGTGGAGTTTTTGTGCGCGGCATCACAATCCATAAAACTATGTAAATGAACAGCACAAAAGGCATTCCGAAAATAAATCTGTTTGAAAACCAGAAATGCATTCCATCCAGTTTTATTGATATTACCATAAAAACTATAAACACTACGCGAATCCATGTTGCATCCAAATTCAAATAATGTCCTATTCCGCTGCAAACGCCGGCTACGACTTTGTTTTCGGTGTCGCGATACAGACGTTTTTTTACAGAATTGTTTACATTTTCAAAATGTTTTTTGAATTTCTCCGACGCATCTGCCTTATCATCAATGTCGTTAGGATTTCCTATGATGTTGATAATTTCGTCAATATCGTTGAGATTGACTGCATGGTCTGCAGATTTTATGCGCAGCGAAAGCAAATCGGCAATGCGGGCTTCAATATCTTCGATGATTTCGGTATCATCGGCAAAGTGTGATTGCAATTCGCTTATATAAGATTTGAGTTGTTGATATGCATTCTCGTCGAGATTAAATGCAATGCCGTTCAGGCTTACTTGTACAGTTGTTTTCATTATTTTTTAAAACTTAAAATTTATAATTATATCTTGTCACAATGTATTTTTACGTTGTTGAAATAATTGCCGCTTGTTTTTATTTTTTTGATTGTTTCAACAATCTCATTCCAAACATTATCAAGTTCCTGCAAGGTTAATTTTCCTTTTTCGGTGAGCGAATAATATTTTCGCGGCGGACCTTGTTTGGATTCTTCCCATCTGTATTTCAACAATCCCTGATTTTTTTGTCGTGTAAGAAGCGGATACAAAGTTCCTTCTACTACAATCATTTCAGCATCTTTCAATTCCGATATCATTGACGAAGCATAGGCTTCGCCGTTTCGTTCAAGTATGCTCAAAATACAGTATTCCAAAATGCCTTTGCGCATTTGCGATTTCAGATTATCTGAATTTATCGTTATGTTGTCATATAATATTTTCATATTTTTATTTTTTATTTTCGTTTACTCGAATCTGTCGCAGGATATTTTTTTATGTTTTCGGATGTTATCGGCAAACCGCGCAATTCAAGTTTTTGAACCGACGATAATGCTTCGGGCGTTACTATCCACAGGATGATGTATATTATTACCGCAAAGCCTGTGAAAATAAGTATCAAAGCAACAAATCGCACAATTGTTACATCAAAGTCAAAATATTCGGCAATCCCCGAGCAAATGCCCGCTATTTTTTTGCCATCAGGATCGCGATAAAAACGTTGATGTTTTTTGCGGAATCTGTCGAATTTGTCTTCGATTTCATTCATCGCTTTCGAAAATGAATTATTATCATGTTGTTTGCCGTCGCTCTCGACGGTTTTTTTTTCGGGTTTCCCCAAAACAGAAATTGCCCGATTCACCAACTTTTCATTAACAACTCTGTCGGTTGTTTTTATTGTTTCCTGAAAAATTTCGGCAATTCGCATTTCCACATCCTCCATTATTTCTTTGGCATCGCTTTTTTCAAGACTTGCTTCAAAATCGTCCAAATAATCTTTGAGTATTTCGTAAGCATCTGTTTCGATTATAAAACAAATACCACCAACGTTTACAGAAATCACTTTTTTCATTTTTATTGTCTTTAATTAATTTTTTGATGCAAAGATATATCTTTTAGTTACTATGCATAGCAAAGTAGTCAATATTTTTTGTTAAATAATATTAATATTATATAATAGATTGGTTTTCAATACTTAACACCATTGAAAAAATTGGACTGTTTTATGACTTTTAACTGAACAGATGACAAAAATTCGAATAAATTGAAACAGATAAGGCTCATATTTTCGATATTAAATCTGATTTCAACGTATTTCCAAATAAAACCAATATAATATATTTGTAATAAAGCAGTTATATGGATAATCTGCGATTTTTGCCGTTCAATAAAAAAATATTTTATACATTTGACGGCTAATAATTTATATGTAAAAAATAATTGTATGATTTTATCCGATTTTATAAAATTACTTGAAAGCAAAAACGAACTCGTTCGCATTAAAGAATTTATTGATCCTGTTCTCGAAATTGCCGAAATAACCGACAGGTTTTCCAAAAGCAAAAACGGAGGTAAAGCTCTGCTTTTTGAAAATACGGGAACAGAATTTTCGGTATTGACAAATGCTTTCGGCTCGAATCCGAGAATGTGCCATGCGCTTGGCGTGAGCAACATAAACGAAATTCCCAACGAAATAAATAAGATTTTTTCATTCATTACAAGTCCTAAAACAAATTTTTGGGATAAAATTTACGCACTGCCGAAATTAAAACAGATTTCCAATTGGATGCCAAAATACAAATCGGGGAAAGGAAAATGTCAGGATGTAATAATGCAATCTCCCGATTTAAACTGCTTGCCTGTATTGAAATGCTATCCGTTTGATGGCGGCAGATTTATAACATTGCCAATGGTTCATACCGTAAATCCCAAAACAAATATTCGCAATGTTGGAATGTACAGAATGCAAATTTTTGATGAAAAAACAACAGGAATGCACTGGCACAAACACAAAACGGGAGCCGCACATTTCGAAATATATAAACAGCAAAACAAAATAATGCCTGTTGCTGTTACGCTCGGAGGCGATACAATTTATACTTACGCCGCAACGACGCCGCTTCCTGATGGCGTGGATGAATATCTTTTTGCAGGATTTTTACGCAAAAAAAGCGTTGAACTGGTAAAATGTATAACACAGCCGCTGCATATTCCTGCGGATGTAGATTTTGTAATCGAAGGTTACATCGATCCGCAAGAATCTTTATGCATGGAAGGACCTTTTGGCGACCATACGGGATTTTATTCGCTCGAAGATTTGTTTCCGAAATTTCATGTAACCTGCATAACGCATAAAAAAAATGCAATTTATCCTGCAACCGTTACAGGAATTCCGCCGCAGGAAGATGCCTGCATGGCAAAAGCGACCGAACGTATTTTTATCGAACCTGTTCGTTTGCTGGTTTTACCCGAAATTGAAGATATGAACATGCCTGTCGAAGGCGTTTTTCATAATATTGCGATTGTGAAAATAAAGAAAACTTATGCCGGACAAGCCATAAAAACGGCAAATGCCTTGTGGGGCGCAGGGCAAATGATGTTCAACAAAATCATGATTGTCGTAAACGGCGATGTTGACATCAATAATTATTCGGAACTGATAGAAAAAATCAATGAAAATATCAATATCGACAGCGATGTTTATTTCACAAAAGGACCGCTTGATATTCTCGACCATGCAGCGCAGTCATTGGGATTTGGCGGAAAAATATGTATTGATGCAACCGAAAAATATGCTGAAGAAAAACCGCATGAAAATAAATCGATAAATAAAAAACCGTATGAATTTATCAATAAAAATAAATTTGATAAAAATAATATTAATGCAAAAATAACAATAGTTTTGGATGATTTTGTCGATACAAATAACCTTGGACAAGCCGTATGGTTGCTTGGAAACAATATTGATGCAATGCGCGACTGCCTGATAATCGACAGCGCTCTTGTTGCAGATGCATGTATGAAGCACAAAAATTATGAAACAATATTCGAAAATCAAGACTTCGTTTTCAATCGCCGCTGTCCGAATATTGCATGTTCTTCTGTTGAAACTGTGAAAAATATTGATGAAAAATGGGAAAAATTAAATGCGGGCGAATTTATACCATCTCCATCCGAAAATGTTAAAAATCTTATACTTTCTCAATCGGCAGAATTTATATAACTAAAAAAAATATTATAAAAACATAATTACATTGTGATTTTACATTGTAAATTTATATCTTTGCACACAGATTTGAACAATGGGCATAGATTTTATAAAAGCATTCATAGTAGGTTTTTGCGGATCGGTAGCGGTTGGTCCTATCGGTGTTTTATGTATTCAGCGCACGATAAATAAAGGAAAAATTTCAGGATTTATGTCGGGCGCAGGCGCAGCTTCTGCCGATACGGTGTTTGCCGCATGTGCGGTTTTAGGACTTGCTGCCGTTCAATCTTTATTGCAGCACAATCAATCCGTATTTTACATTGCAGGCGGATCAATGATTGCAGTCATAGGCATAAAAATCCATTTAACCAATCCCATAATACAGTTGAAAAAGCCGAGAATAAGTAAATTCAAAATGTTTGAAGATTTTTATTCAACCTTTCTTCTGACGCTTACAAATCCAATGACAATTTTTTTCCTTATAAGTTTGTTTGCTTTGGTAAAACTTGATTTAACTACAAGAGTAAACACATCGAGCAGTATTGCAATTGTGCTTGGAGGAGTGTTTTTAGGAGCCTGCGCATGGTGGACTTTATTAATTTCAGTTGTAAATAAATACAGAAAAAAATTTCGCCTTGAACATCTTTGGATGGTTAATAAAATAGCCGGAATTATAATTTTTTTATTTGGAATTATTTTTATTTCCGAAGGAATATGGAAAATCATTTACGGCTGTCCGACAACATTACAATAAGTTTTT